>NZ_JBIQOD010000027.1:0-33331 GCF_044130335.1 Acinetobacter halobius | reverse complement strand
GGTGAACTTATTTGAAAGGAAACCATTGAAGGCTCTGTTTTTACCTGACAAAAAGTGGAATAAGCAAGAAGAACCTCAACTGAGGTTCTTCTTGTGATATTTGTGGGACAGCAGTGCTCAATATGAGTCCTTTTTTATTGGTTTTTTGATCGTTTAGGATTCTGATTGATTACTAAATTTAAGCATTTTGAATAATGTTTTAATTTGTCTTTTTACTTTTACGTTTGTTTTAGACAAGGTCGATGAGTCTGTATTCAAATCAGCGAAGCATTCTGCTAGCCATGTGCACGTCACTTAGGGTTGGGTTGTGAGATAGTATCCAAATTTTGCAACAATGCGATCAAATAAGCAACTGATCATATAAATGACCTAGATTTCATTCAATCTCAGAGGGTCTTCGTATGAGGTTCACCATAGCTTTTGGATTAACTTGGGTGGAGAGTGAGCGATGCTTATACTCAGTTTTTTCGGATTGATATGTATAGATAATTAAATAAGCAAAATTGAGAAAAGAGTGGTTGTATTTCCAACAGATTGAAACAGTGGGTTATCAAGTTGCTTTTAAAGTACTCAAAAATTAACTTTAAGGAGTAAGGTTTAGCTTCAGTTGTCCTGAAAACTATCCACAATTTCTGCGGATAATTTTGGGGGTAAGTCTAATTAAACTTATTTTTCCATGTACGTTTTTGCTTACAACTATTCAAGCGGATTGCGTCTAGGTCAGCCCTAAAATGTTTTATATGATGCAGTCATAGAGAACAGGAAGTTCCAAAACATAAAACAAAAATAATAAGTTCAGCACGAGGATGTGAGGTACGACAGGAGTTATACCTAGCTAAGTGATACGAAAAAAGCCCGACAGGATGTCGGGCTTTTTTTGACCTAGCAAATATTCATTGCATTTTCATTTTTGTATTTCTTTTCCAAAGAGAAACAATATATAAAATGTTGAAAAGTTGCACAGCCTAGATAATATGCATTCAAACCTATGATCTGCTTGATGCAGTGATAGGGCTCAGCTTTAGAAAAATGTAAAAGGAGTAATTAAATTCTGTTCATTCAATACATATTTAGGTGATGGCTTGAAGTGCAGCGATTCGCTGTCTTTGTCGTTTATTCAGTTTGGATACCACGAGCTCATAAGAACTTTGTACTAGATCAATAACTAAATCCGAATCTAACTCTTCATCTTCATAAATTGAAATCCAATGTTTTTTATTCATATGCCAACCTGCATGAATATACGGATAAATATCACGTAGCATCGCGCCGTGGTCAGGCGTGACTTTTAAGTTACTTAAAGCCATACCCTTTAAAGATGAATTGAGCAAAAACATTTTATCCATGACTTTATAGACATCACAGCCCTCACCAAAGGGCTGAGTACATGTCACTTCTGGCAGGGCAAGTGCAGCTTTTGCAGCAATAAGGTGTAAGGACATGGTGATCATCACTCAATGGGCGAAGCCCTGTGGATATTGTTTAATTTATCCACAGTTTAAGTCAAACGCTTAAGAGGAACAACTCACCATCACCTCTGGAACATCGGTTGATAAAGGTGCTACATCCTCAGCTTTCTCTAGGGCTACATTCCGCTCAAACGGGTGGCTGAGGAGGTCAAATAAGCGTTCGACTTCTGAGAAATCATTGCGCTCAGCCAGTTCAATCGCTTTTTGCGCCATGTGATTGCGTAGGATATAAACAGGGTTGGCTTGTTGCATGGCTGCATCGAGTACTACTGTGTCTTGATTGACACGAATCTGTTCATATTGCGCGAGGAAACTTTCAAACTGACGGCGGTCAAGACAATCATCTTTAATTGTTTCATATTGTTTATTCTGCAAACGCGTAAAGCTCTGTGTGTAGTCGAGCTGTTCGGTTTGTAGAATCCGTAAGAAGGTCATGGCACAGTCAAAACTGTCAGTGTGGAAATGAGGTAAGCCCATTTTCTGACTTAAACCCAGTTTGTAGTGCTCCAAGAACGTGGGTTCATAGTGCTCTAGGCAAGTGGCAAGGTCTTGCTTCCATTGTTCTTTGTCATAGTCTTGTGGACAAAGCGGAATGAGGTTATTCAACCATGTCCATAAGTTCCAGTGTCCAATGCTCGGCTGTTGTTGATAGGTATAGCGACCTTGATAGTCGGAGTGATTGTTAATCCAATTCGGACGGAAGCGTTCCATAAAACCATAGGGGCCAAAATCGAGGGTTGAACCCGTAATGTTTAAATTATCGGTATTCATCACTCCGTGTGCGAAGCCGACCAATTGCCATTTGGCAATCATGACCGCAGTCCGTTGAATCACTTGGGTTGCAAATGCCAAAACAGGTTGTTCCGCATCTAAACATTCAGGGTAATGCCATGCGATGCATTTTTGCGTAAATTCGTTGAGTAAATTAGGTTGATACTGATTGATCCACTCAAAGTGCCCCAAGCGAATATGACAGTCCGATGTACGTAACATCATCGCGCCGAGTTCCAATTTCTCCCGCTGCACGCCTTGAGCTGACGAGGTAAAGCCGACAGCGTTACTTGATGCCACGCCTAAACTATTCAGTGCATGCCCAGCCAAGTACTCACGAATGACGGAGCGAAGTACCGCACGGCCATCTCCCATACGTGAGTAAGGGGTAGAACCTGCACCCTTTAAATGCAGGTCAATGGTTTGACCATGTTGATCAAGAATTTGCGCGACCAATAAACCCCGACCATCACCGAGCTGTCCCGCCCACTGACCAAATTGATGTCCAGCATAGACCATTGCCAAAGGTTCAAATTCACTAAAGGTTTTCTGTCCGCTACAAATCTCTACCCAAGACTGTTTGTCAGCTTCAGACCATTGCAACTGTTCTGCTAAGGCTGCATTGAAATGACCTGCTTTTGCCCCTTTTAGTGGAAGGGGCTGTTGATGGTGATAAAGCTTTGAAGGAAGGAGGGAATAGCGTGAGTTGAACTGCATAGTGAAAGATCACAAGGGATAAGCCATAACCCCATCAATATAGCAAAGTTTTAGTGTTAAGACATATATCCAACTGTTTTAGTCAACTATAAATAGCCTGGCACCCTTTGAGGTGGATGAGCGATGGGCTTCAGCTTGATCTGCAACTTGGTAACTCATGCCAGCCGTAAGGGTAAAGCTACGACCATCATCTAGTTCGGTGTGGAGTTCGCCTTCTAAGCACAACAGGATATGTCCTTTAGAACACCAATGGTCGGCCAAATAGTTCTCCGAATACTCCACCATACGCACGCGAATCGCGTCAAATTGCTGCGTGCGCCATAGGGCATAACCTTGATCACCTGTATGGCGTGTGGTGGGTATCTCGGCCCAGTTGGTGATACCGAATGGGATGTTGTTTATATCCATGTTGTTATCCTTTATGAACTGCTAAAAAAAGCCCCTTGCGGAGCTTTCTTTTGAAACGATTATTAGAAATCAATTATTGTGAAACAGGCGCTTTTTTAATGCTACGCATCAGTGTGGTTAAGGTTTGACGATGATGACCTAAGCGCTGTTCAACCAATTGAAATTCAATTTTAAGCTTTTCATCCATTTGATGAATTTTTTCAGCTACAGCCGTTTTCTTGGCTTGAATTTCTTGTTCTTTCAATTTTGCCCAGTCATTTAAGGTCTGGGTGAACGCATCATACTCTTGTGCAATACGAGCTTTTGCTGAGCTGATGTCATCACTGACATTCAGACCATGAACTTCTAAGTCTTGCTCAGCATACTTAAACTTCATCGCAAGTTCAGCTTTTTTGATATTAAAGCTCGGAATACGACGTAAGTTTTTAGCTAAACCCAGTTTTGAGCATGACCAAATCAACCATTTGGTTGGGTCATATTGCCACCATTTCACACCATTACGGTAGTCATATTGGAAAATGTGGTGGTAGTTATGATAACCCTCACCCCAAGTCGCAATAGCTAACCAGAAGTTGTCACGTGCGGTATTTTCATCTGTATATGGACGTTTGCCCCACATATGACATAAAGAGTTAATGAAGAACGTAACGTGGTGGCTGAGGATTAAACGCATTAATCCGCCCAACAATAACACGCCCCATAAGTCACCTACGGCCCAACCAATTGGTAATAAAATACCCGTGTGGACGATGATCACTAAGGGCACATAGTATTTGTGTTGGAACATCACCAATTTATCATTCAGTAAATCGGGCGCATTTTTAAAGTCAGGTTCTGCTGATGGATAGTCACGAAGCATCCAACCCATGTGTGCATACCAAAAACCATTGTTAATCGAGTATGGGTCTTTCTCGATATCATCGACATGGCGGTGGTGGGTACGGTGACCTGAACCCCAATATAAAATACTGTTTTGTACTGCAAATGTACCCATAATCATCAAAATGATTTTTAAAGGCAAGCTTGCTTCATAAGCACGGTGTGCCCATAGACGGTGATAGCCAGCGGTAATACCTAAACTACTAACACCCAGTAATACAAACATACTGATCCAAGCGGCTAAGCTGAAATCATGATGGTAGGCATATAACGGAATTGCAATGACAGCCACAATGGGAAGAAAAACCAATGCAAAAATTGCAACCCAGTTAAATGGGGCTTTGGGTAGGGGAGCATTCATCTCCAACAGCACTCCTGAAACCTTGGGAGGTATAAATGGAAGGTCAATCCATTACTTTTTGCATGGATTAAGCTACAGCATATTAGCATGAGCGAACCGTGATTCACTAGCATTATTGTACAGATGTATTGTACTAAACAGTAACAGAATAAGAATGTTTAGATATCGAAATTATCGAAGCATTTTTAGGCACTATAGTAGTAGAGCGATCAATATGAAAAGTGAACATTTTCAGTCCCACTGCTCATGTAAAATTCAAGTCAATTTTTGGCTTGCTCAATGAACATCTGCCAAATGTTGTAGCATCATTTTAGGAAAATCGGTAATTAATCCATCAATGCCACAGTCACGTAAATGTTTGGCGCGCTCGATGTCATTTACCGTCCAAACGCTAATCGCCAAATTCGCTTGTTGTGTGGCTTTTAACAGGTCATCGGTTGCCAGTTGGTTCATCCAGCCGATTTGGCAACAGCCGTATTTATGCGCTTGTTCAATTGCAAGATGTTGAATATTTTCTTCAATTAATAAGCCCCGTTTCAGTGGGGAATGTAGATCTTGGAGTGCTTGTAGGATTTTAAGATCAAAACTGGTGATGACTGCACTCTGCTCAAAGTCTCTCAGTTGCTGTGTGAGATGTTGTGTCAGTCGCTCCGCTTCTGCTTGTGTTGCTACAGCTTTGACTTCAACCTCAAGATGTTCGAAGTCCTGCATAATCTGGAGTGCTTGTTGCAGAGTTGGAGTGCCTTGCTTTTCCCAGTCTAACCAAATATGTGCTTGATTATAGGTATCGAGTTCTGTGCTGTTTAATGGGTAGAGTGCTTGGTCGATACCAGTGGTCCGGAGCATGTTGTCATCATGCATAATGATCAGCTCATGGTCTTTGAGCTGACGAACATCAAATTCGACCGCACGGATGCCTAGATCATGAATATATTGAAAACCGCCGAGGGTATTTTCTGGGGCTTCGCCACGTGCACCACGATGTCCGATGATTCTCATATTGAACCTGATTTATACGTCTTTTGATTGATTGTAGCGCTAAAACATCGGATTGGGGGATAGATTCTAAGGTGGAAATATCAGATATACGCCAATGCCGTGTGTAATAGTTTGAGGTCGGATTGAGTTTGAGTGTAATGCTTCTGCGATATTGGCAATATGCAATGAAGTCCGAAGAGTTTCACGATGGGTAAATGGTTTTGATTACTTTTCCCGAAAGAAAAGTAATCTTAGAAAGTCTTCCAGTGAACTTATCTAAAAGACTCATAAGGAATCCATTTCGCTTTAAAAACTTAGAACGGTTTAAATGGTTTCATTGATATTTTTTTGCCAAAGCACTTCTGAGCCGCCTTCAGCTCGTTGCAAGGCACGGGATGCAACAAAAAGCCAGTCTGATAAACGGTTGAGCAACTGTAGCGCGGTGCTTTGAATATTTTGATCACGCGTGTGTACCGACATTAAGCTACGTTCAGCTCGGCGGCATACTGCTCGTGCTTGGTGTGCATAGCTACATGCTAAAGAACCAGAAGGGAGAATAAATTCTTTCAGCATCGGTAAGTCTTCATTCATACGGTCAATTTCTTGTTCAAGAAACTCAATACAAACTGGTTGGAGCAAATGATAGTTGGGAATACACACTTCACCGCCTAAGTCGAAAAGCCAGTGCTGGATGAGGCTTAAGCTTTTATCCCATGTTGCTTTGTCTGTGATTTGGCTTGCACTAATTTGGGCACGAAGTACGCCAATTGTTGAGTTGAGCTCATCTACATCACCCAGTGCGGTAATTCTTAGGTCATCTTTAGTGACACGTGATCCATCGCCCAGACCTGTGGTGCCTGAGTCGCCAGTACGGGTATAAATTTTACTTAAACGGTGGCCCATAATTTGTCCTGCCTAAAGAATGAAAAAAAGGATAATGTCGGTCAAAACATTATCCATAAACTGCGCTGTTTTAAATTGTTTTTTTGAGTCTTTACGCTAAATTAATAACGGAAAGTGACTCCTGCTGAGGCAAAACGACCGCCATTGATGTACCACGTATCAGTGCTTGAGTAGACTGCTTTGTATTTGACATCACCAATGTTTTGGATATTGGTGAACAATTTGATATTTGGATTTACATTCCAAAATGCATTGAGATCAATCGTTGCATAACCAGGAATTTTAACGGAGTTTTGGCTTGCTTGAGCTTTTGCATGAGAACGAGCGACAAGAGCAGTATTTACACCATAAGTTCCGTCATCATATCCTGCTGTAAAGGTAAAGGTTTGACGTGGACGACGCACGAGTTCAAACCCAGTAGATTCATCTTCTGTTTTTACGTAAGCATATTCAGCAGATGTAAAAAGTTGATCTTTTTTCCAATTTAAACCGAGCTCACCACCAGTCATATTGGCATCATCAATATTGACATATTGCCATGAGGCATTTGATCCAATTAGGTTTTTGACTTTAGTGTAATACACAGACGCATTTGTACTTAAACCATAGTTAAATTGTTGATCTAAACCGATTTCATAAGAAATACTTTCTTCTGGTTTGAGATCTTGATTCCCATAAAAACCAGCATATAGCTGATAGGCTGTTGGCGCTTTAAATGCAGAACCAATATTGGCATAAACACTTGTCAACGGTGCAATTTGTAAACGTCCAGCTATTTGCCCTACAGTGTGTTGACCAAATTGATCATCATCTTCTAAACGGATACCTGCTTGAGTGTGTATGCCCGCATTATTATATTGATGTTGTAAGTAATACCCTGTAGACCCAAGGTTTTTCTTCCCAGATAGGTAATCATAAGTCACATTAGTATCTTGCGTTGATACGCCGAACAAAATGTTTTGTTTTGGAGTGAACTTCCAATTTAAATTGATGTCACCTTCATTGCGCTCACTATCATAGGCATACGAATACGTTTCAATATAAGTTGCTTCATCTTGATAATTTGAATAGCGGGCATTTAAAGTTAATGCATCTGTGAATTGGTATAGACCATTCCAGTTGATCAATTGATTTTTAAAATCACGTTTAGCAGTATTTGTACCTGTAGAATAGTCTAAATAGTGATTAATTCCTTCATTTTCACTAATAGATACGTTTGTTTTAAAATTATCTTGTTTGTATCCAATCTTAGCGCTATAACCTTTTTGGTCATAGCTCGCTTGGTCATTATTCTGTGTATTTAAGATTTCTGTGCCATCACTTTCTAAGCGTTGACCTCGAATTTGAGCAAAAAAACCATCTTGAGCTAGATCTAATCCTACCAGTGCTTTATATGTGTTGTTCTCACCATATAAGCCAGTAATGAATGCACTATTTTTTTCTGGGGTGTCTGTCAGTAATTGGATTACCCCACCAATTGCATCAGAACCATATTGAACTGAAGCAGGGCCTTTAAGAATTTCAATTTGACCGACATCAGATAAATCTAAAAGTTCGGTATTATTTTTACCATTAATCCCTTCAATTAAAGCAGCACCATCTTTAAGTACTAAAGTATGATTGGAATTTGTACCACGGGTGAAAATGGAAGTTGTTTGCCCAAGACCACCAGTTTGAACAACATTTAATGCGGCATCTTGTTTGACTAGATCATTTAAGTTAAGAGCTGGATTTTTTTCGATGTCACTTTTTGAAATCACAGCAATACGGGCAGGAACGTCTTTAATCTTTTCTTCAGAACGTGTTGCAGTTACAACGAGTGTGTCTAAAGAAGCATTAACAACATTCGTATTGTCTTGTGCAGATGCTGTTGCGGAGAAACCCATCGCAATAGCGATTGCGCCCACTAAAGCTGTAGGCTGAAATAAATTTGGCATGCTGGCTCCATACATTCACCCCCCGTGAATGATTGAGTTAAATGGCGCAATAAGCAGGTCTCCGGACTTAAATATAAATATTGCGAACAATATTGGTATATCCATCTTCCCACACGAGTGCAGTGATGTAAGTGCAAACACTTATAAAGATATACGTTTCGTTTTACCGTTGCGGGGGCAGTGTTGGACTCTCACCAACTTCCCTAAAGCATAGTGCTCAGACTTATTGCATTTGGGCGAAGTATAAGGTTTGTATGTGAATTAAACAATCTATGTAAAGATTTTTCAGGATGAACTTTACGCAAGGCGAAAAAATTGCATTACAATGATTCGCCCTGTTATTTATAGATCAGCTATAAATAGGGTTGAGCCAGAGTTATAACCTATGCGAACCCGTGCCAAAATTTGTGGGATTACCCGTAGTCAAGATGTTCACGCTGTGGTCAAAGCAGGGGCAGATGCAATTGGTTTTGTATTTTTCCCGCCCAGTCCACGTCATGTGAGTGCAGATCAAGCCAAAGAATTGATTCAACATGTGCCTGCCTATGTGCAAACTGTTGGACTTTTTGTGAATGCCACTGCGGATGACATTGCGGATGTGTTAAAACAAGTGGCACTGGATATCATTCAGTTTCATGGTGATGAAACACCAGAAGACTGTCAGGTGATTGGGACACAAGTAGGAAGACGCTGGTATAAAGCTATTCAAGTCAAACCTGAATTGGATGTGGTGGCAGAAGTTCAACGTTTCCAACAAGCAGGGGCAAGTGCAGTGCTCTTAGATGCCTGGCATCCTGAACTCAAAGGGGGAACAGGACACAGTTTTGACTGGTCACAATTCCCTACGCTTGATATTCCTTTAATTTTAGCGGGTGGTTTAACCCCCACTAATGTTGAAGACGCTATAAAGACGACTGGGGCTTATGCTGTAGATGTCAGCGGAGGCGTCGAATCCGCTAAAGGTATAAAAGACCAACAACTTATAGAAAACTTCATGCAAGGAGTCCATCGTGGATCAGCAAAGTAATGTGATTGACTATACCCAATACCCAGATGAACGTGGGCATTTCGGTATCCATGGCGGACGTTTTGTGTCAGAAACTCTAATGGCAGCATTAGAAGACTTAGAAAAGCTCTATTTCCGTATGAAGGATGATGAGCAGTTTCTGGCAGAATTCGACCGTGACCTCGCCTACTATGTAGGTCGTCCTAGTCCTTTATATTATGCTGAGCGATGGTCGAAAGAGTTGGGTGGTGCGCAAATTTATTTAAAACGTGAAGACCTCAACCATACGGGTTCACATAAAGTGAACAACACCATTGGTCAGGCTTTACTGGCAAAACTGTCAGGTAAAAAACGCATTATTGCTGAAACGGGTGCAGGTCAGCATGGTGTCGCAACGGCAACCATCGCGGCGCGTTTAGGTCTGGAGTGTGTGGTATTCATGGGTGCAGAGGACGTAAAACGTCAAGCCATGAATGTCTACCGTATGCGTTTACTTGGTGCAACTGTTGTGCCTGTCGAAAGTGGCTCAAAAACATTGAAAGATGCCATGAACGAAGCGATGCGTGACTGGGTGACCAATGTCGATTCAACCTATTATGTGATTGGTACGGTTGCAGGCCCACACCCATATCCACAGTTAGTTCGTGACTTCCAGTCAATTATTGGCCGTGAAGCGCGTAAACAAATTCAAGAGCAAGCAGGGCGTTTACCTGATGCTTTAGTGGCATGTGTAGGTGGCGGTTCAAATGCAATGGGCTTGTTCTACCCATTCTTAAACGATGCTGATGTGAAAATGTACGGTGTAGAAGCCGCAGGTTATGGCATTGAAACAGGTAAACACTCTGCACCGTTAAATGCAGGTCATGTTGGTGTTTTACATGGTAACCGTACTTATTTGATGTCAGATGAACAAGGTCAGATCATTGAAACGCATTCAATTTCAGCAGGTTTGGATTATCCAGGTGTAGGTCCTGAGCATAGTTTCCTGAAAGATATGCATCGTGTTGAATATGTGCCAATCAATGACAATGAAGCTTTACAAGGTTTCCGTGATTTGACTCATATTGAAGGAATTATTCCTGCTCTGGAAAGTTCTCATGCGATGGCTTATGTCACTAAACTTGCGCCAACCATGTCTAAGGATCAAATTATCATTGCGACGGTTTCTGGTCGTGGGGATAAAGATTTGATGACTGTGGCACGTATTGATGGCGTGGAAATGGTTGAGATGTAATTCACAATGACTGTTGAATAAAGCTCCTTTTGGAGCTTTATTTTTGTTGATTAATTGATGGAGAGGATATGGAAATTAAGGAGGGATTTGGTTTTAAAGAAATCATTTTAGAAAATGTGGATGAATTTATTGAACTCATTAGACCAGACAAAAAAAATATCAATCAATACTTAGAAAGTGTGAATGGTAAATTTATTTATCGCGGTCAAGCAGATTCAAATTGGGAATTAGAGCCTAGTTTATTCCGACATTCACCTGCAGACCAAATTTTATCAAACACATTTGATGGACTTTGTTTTATGTATTGGGTACGTTTAAAGGAATTTATAAACGGCTGTGATTTAAATTCATCAAAAATTCCTTTCGATTCCAAAGCTTTAAGAGATAATCATTTTAACGAGTTCGATAGTGCAGTTGTCTTTAAAACTAAGGCATGGCCGCATGCTGAATTGTATGAGTTAATCGCTTTTGCCCAGCATTATGGTGTATGGACAGAGTTTTTAGATTGGACAAAAAGTCCGTTGGTTGCATGTTACTTCGCTGCTTCTCAAGCTATCAAACAACCATCATTTGATGATCTATTGTCGGTTTGGATATTTGATACCGAAAAGGAAAATTTACTGAACAATGGTACTGAAAAAAACTTTGAAATTATTGAAGTTCCTAAAAGTGCTAATCAAAATATATCTTCTCAACTGGGTTGTTTTACTTTAGTTCGTCAAAACTTGGTTAGAGGAACAGCATTAACTTTTGAACAGAAACCTAAAAGAATTAAACAGCTTAAATTATTAAATGAGCTGGTTGCTGATAAAAAGATACAAGCATTATTAAAAATTTCTTTACCCCAAAAATATGCTGCTGAACTTTTACAATATTGTTCAGCTTATTCAATCAATGCCGCTACTATTTTTAGAGGAATTGAGGGGGCGGCAATTTATGCTAAAGAAAGCTTTGATATTGAAGCATTTAGAAGAAAAGTAACTTCATCAATTTAAAGGAAATAGAATGCCCAACCTATTTATGGTCATGCTTGGTGGCCGTCATGTACGTGCCAATACCGAAGTCCATGATGTTGTATTTGCAGTCGCTGATAGTTTAGAAGACAGTTACCCGCAACTTAAACATGCATGGTTTGGCGAACAAAAAGGCTTACATATAGATGCTTGGGCACGGCTAAATGGTGTTGAAAGTGCGGGGAAAAAATACCAAATACAATTTAGTGATGTTCAGCCTCAAGCCACAGATGAAAAATTGTGGCTCATAAATTTAGGTGGCTATGACACACGTGAATTTGGGGAGTTGCATCGTTATGTACTCGTTGTTGCTCCACATGCAGCGGAAGCCAAACAACTTGGCAAACTACATTTTGATCAAAAGTGGAAAAAGCAACATACAGATCGTGTTTTAGACGTCGATGACTGTATTGCGATTGATTGCATACATGGACGTTATGTGCTGTTGGTTGAAGCTGAGTTTGCACAGAATGTATGGGAAAATACGTATTTAATGTTGAATTAAGCTGAGTGCGTATTCAGTGCTAGGATGAAAACATAAAGACATCAAAATGTTAATCTGATTTCTTTTCATAAGAAGCTGATGAAAAAATAAACTAAATGCTGTTCAGTGCCAAAATTATAGGCATAATAAGCATACGGATATTAATTAACTTTTGCTTAAGGATAGAGCATCAATGGATTTGATACAGTCCAATGGACAACCCCATTATGGTCGGTTTAGTGAACTTCCAAAAACCATTGATTTAGATAAATATCAGTATAAAACTCCGTATGGTGAAGTGCTTACGGGATGGCGTAAGAAACTGAAATATAAAAAATTTAAGTTTTGCAGCATTCAACATGAACACTATACCATTGGTCTTGCAATTGCCGATATTGCTTGGGCAGGACATGGTTTTGTTTATATTTATGATCATCTTAAAAATGAAGTGCTTGAATGGAATGCAGTGAATTTTTTAGCACGTAAAACCGTATTGGATGAACAGCCTTTATATAATCAAAGCGTGTTTTCAAACTCGCCTTTCCAAATTGAAATTCAGCATGCCAATGGGGTGCGCTATGTTCAAGTCACCAAGTATGGTGAAATTAAACTGAGTGCACGTATTTTCTGTGCCAGTACAGAACCGCTTAGTATGTGTAGCCCAACAGGAATCAATGGTTGGACCTACACACAAAAACTCACAACTTTGGCTTGTGAAGGATTTTTTACCAATAAAGCAGGTCAGATAATCCAATTCAATGATCGGACATTGGCTTCTTTAGACGATACCTGTGGTTTTCTTCGACCTGAAACCGCTTGGTTTTGGTTATCATGCAATTTTTGGGATGCTGAGGGCAGACGCATTGGGCTCAATTTAGCTTCTGGTGTAAATGAAAGTTTTGGTAATGAAAACTGTCTGTGGATAAATGGAAAATTATACACAGTGAGTGATGTTTTGTTTCAGATGGAAGAAGAAGGTCGCTGGACGATTCGTTCGTTAGATGAGCGTTTGCATTTAACCGTGACGACGGGTTGGCGTCGGTTTGAAAACCTCAATTTACGTCTGGTCGGCAGCCAGTTTAGTCAGTGGCAAGCCAAGATTAGTGGTACGATCCAGCAGGGTGAGCAAGAGCTTATCTTTCTCAATGAATATGGCTTACTTGAACAGCATTATGCAAAGTGGTGACAGCGTAAATAAAAAACTGGCTCAGTGCCAGTTTTTTATTGGTTATGGTTTTTCACGTTATTTCCCAGCTTGCCAAAAAGCTTCGCCCGCTAAAATTGGATCATTCGTTTCTGCTAGAGTGTCGATCCAAACATCATACTGTGCAATCACAGGATGTTGATTTGGGTGAAAGTCTTTCTTAAACCAATCGAAATATTGCCCACGCATCCGAGACAGTATTCCTTTTTGTCCAAAGAACCATGGCAGCCCTTTACGCATCATTTGCAAACGTTGCAGGCGGCTAAAACCATCATGTTTGAGCATGACATCTGCGCGGTAGGTGGTGAAACCAAACATCATCACCGTGGTAAAGGCCAGTGCAAACAAACGGGTCACTTCTGGAACATGTCCGACTTGTTTCATGACATCAAACGCCACATCACGATGTTCCATCTCTTCAATGGCATGCCATGCAAATAAAGCACGTACATAGGGATGGGCTTCTGCTAAGGTTGTTTTGTGGCTATAAAACGTTTCTGCCATGAGTGCAGTTAAATGTTCCGCAGCGGCAGTCATCGCAATGTTGTATTGAGGCGAGCGTTTACTCAGTTCAAATTTAAAGATTTTATTTAAACGTTGAATAAATTGGTCAACGGGCATGCCTTGTTCTCGCATGACCTGATTCATTTTGTCATGGGCAATGCCATGTTGCGCCTCTTGTTTAATAAAATCGGTTACGCGCTGCGCTAAGTCAGGGTCTGTAATCTGATCGCGAAATAAACGCACGCTTTGAATAAAATAGCGTTCACCATCGGGAAATGTGAGGCTGAGTGCATCAAACATGCGGGTCCGAAATGGGTCGCCACCAAACCAAAAACGGGGCACTTCATCGAGCTTAAAATTAAGTTGGGTTCGTACAACCGGTTCAATAGGGGCACTAACAATGGCATTCATTTTGTTTTACTTCATTTGCCTTGGATGATTGCAGTATGTCGGAGAAAATACAGTTTGTTTTGACAGATATTGCCTTTTTTTATACATTTTACGCCAATATGAAAATGTCGCATGTCAAATAGCGGGTAGGCCGTCATGCAAGAATTACAAATTCCCAATGGTTATTTTCAGCTCTGGAATATGTACCTGATACAGCAGGACATTGATTTTCATCATCTCGATGTTTTAAATCCATATAAAGTGAACTTAGAGCATGTGCTCAGACTGCCGATTGATACTCAGTCGCCTTTTTCTTTTTTTCATACGATTTTACAGCTCACGCAAACGGAGTTGGACTGTCCACAGTTAACCATGGAAATGGCTAAGCTGATTCGTCCTGAACACTTTGGTGTACTAGGCTATATGGCGACTCGAAGTAATAGCGTGGCTGAAGCCTTACAGTATGTTATGCGCTTTAGTCGCTTGGTGATTGATGGGGCGGAAGTAACGCCGATTCACATGCAACAACAGGGCAATGAAATATGGCTGACATGGCCGTTCCACCATGAAAAATATGCAATGCTGAATGAAATGACCATGGCCTCGATGGTGCATTTGGCTAAGCAAATTTTCCCCGATCAATTACAGTTCTTAAAAATCCAAATGGCCCATTCTGCGCAGATGGCACTCTATCATTATCAAAAGTTTTATGGCTGTGAAGTGAGCTTTAATCAAGCCTGCTATGCCTATGTGATGAGTGCAGACAGTTTGAGCTTAAAATCGGGCTTTGCTGATCCTTCCTTAACACAGCTTTTACTGAAACAAGCAGAGGTTGCCATTGCACTCAAACCTCGTTATGAAAGCGTATTACAACAGATTCATAGTGCCGTGGCGGATTATCTTAAAGCACATGCGGAAGCCCCTAAAATCGAGCACATTGCAAGTGAGCTACATTGGTCTACGCGGACCTTACAGCGCCAGCTACGAGACTTAGGCAGTTCATTTAAGCAAGTGCTTGAATGTGAGCGTATGAAGCAGTGTGAGCAGTTGCTTCAACAAGATTTAAGTTTGACTGATATTGCCTTTCAACTCGGCTACTCGGGGCAGTCTGCTTTAGCGCGTGCTTATAAACAGCATAGTGGACAGACCTTATTACAGTTGAAACGACAACTGAAATAACAGCAGGAATAAAAAAGCGCCTTTGGCGAGGCGCTGAAATGTATGAAAGGATCAGACCGATTTCAGTCGTGGAAAACGGAACGCAATCGCAAGAATGGCAAAAATCGCCAGTATCCAACAGTAGTAAATGCTGCCGATGAGTTCGACAGGAGAAAGCTTTGCAATCGAGCAGGCCAATAAAAGTTGTGCGCCATAGGGAATCAGTCCTTGTACCACACATGAAAAGATGTCGAGTAAAGCGGCTGCACGTTTTGGGTCTACGCCATATTCTTTAGCAACTTCACGTGCCATATCGCCCGATAAAATAATCGCTACAGTGTTATTGGCCACAAAAATGTTGGAGAAAACCACTAAAAAGCTCAATCCAATTTCACCTGCACGCTCGCGACCGACTTTAAATAAACGGGTTAGGCTGTAAATGCGTTGAATAAGCCAGTCGAGTCCACCTTCTTTTTGCATAATGGTCGAAAGACCGCCTAAGAACATCGACAGTAACGCCACTTCAAACATACCGACAAAACCATCATAGATGGCTGTGTTGAGTTGAATGACTGTAAATTCTGGCTGTGCAATCAATCCCATCACTCCAGAGAGCACCACGCCAACCATGAGTACAGCAAGCACGTGTAAACGACTGAAGGCGAGGAAAAACACCACCACATAGGGCAATACCAGCCAAGGGTTAAAGTCTTTGGATTGAATACTTTCGGTTTGATGGATGCTAAAGACATAAATCGCGATCGTGACTAAAGCTGCAGGTACTGCAATCCAGACATTGACGCGAAACTTGTCTCGAAGCTGAACTTTTTGACTGGTGGTAGCGGCAATGGTGGTATCCGAAATCATTGACAGGTTATCACCAAACATTGCACCGCCTACGACTGCGCCTATGGCATAGACCGCAGCAATATCAGTGGCTTGAGAGAAACCAAAGGCAATCGGTGCACAGGCTGCAATCGTGCCCATCGAGGTGCCCATTGCTGTTGCAATAAACGCTGAAATAATAAATAGCATGGGCAGCACAAAGGCTGGTGGAATCGCAGACAAGCCCATTTGCACTGTAGCATCTACACTACCAATGGCACTGGTGGTACTGGCAAATGCGCCTGCCAGCATGAACACCATGAACATTAAGATGAGGTTCGGGTGACTTGCACCGCGCAGAAAGGTTTCGATGCCTTGATTCAGCTCACCGCGATAAATCAATACTGCCAAAATAATGGCAGGAATGGCCGCAACAGGCGCTTTCATTTGATAGAACGCAAACTCGGTTCCAATCACAGAATGGTAAATACCACTGCCTAAGAAAATGGCTAAAAAAACAATAAGCGGTAGTAGCGCAAGCGCACGTGCTTGCACTAAACCTGAGTTATCGGTGGTCATAGGAGATAGAGAAATGAAAGAATGTGCGTAGTATAATGCAGGTTTTGCTATTTCATAAAACTTTAAATGTAAAAGCTAAACCGCCTATTTTTATCATTTTTTTGCAAATAAAAATAAGTTTATCTAAAACTTAGACATTTTGGTATTTCCTAAAATTAGGCATCTTTGATCATTGAGAAAAAAACCGAAATATCAGTAAATGGTGCTTTACGGTTGTTCTGAAAATATTTGACGAAAAATGAATTGGAACGTGAACGCAATGTGCTCTATTCAATGAGTAAAAAATAGCGTTACAATGCAGCGTCTTGTATTTTTACAAAGCCAACTCCTCAGTAGTTTTAATTTTAAACAAGTTAAGGAAAGCACAACCCTATGTCACGTTTAGCCACTCGTTTTGGACAGCTTAAATCTCAACAGCGTAAAGCTTTGGTTTCTTATGTTATGGCTGGTGACCCTCATCCACAGGTAACAGTTCCTTTGTTACATCAGATGGTCGAGGCGGGTGTTGATGTGATTGAACTCGGTCTTCCATTTTCAGACCCTATGGCAGATGGTCCTGTGATTGCCCTTGCCGCAGAGCGCGCATTGGCAGGTGGCACCAATACCTTAGATGCTTTGAATATGGTCAAAGAGTTCCGTCAAAAGGATCAAGAGACCCCAGTGGTATTGATGGGTTATCTGAATCCAGTTGAAGTGATTGGTTATGAAAAGTTTGTATCGACTGCGCACGCATGTGGTGTCGATGGCATTCTACTGGTGGACTTACCACCAGAAGAAGCAACAGAGCTTGATCTTGTATTGAAGCAATTTGATATGGATCAAATCTTTTTACTAGCGCCAACCTCAACGGACGAACGCATTAAACATGTGGTGAAACAGGCGAGTGGTTTCATCTATTACGTGTCTTTAAAAGGGGTCACAGGTGCAGCAACTTTAGATGTTGCTGAAGCTGCAAACCGAATTGCAAAAATTAAAACAGAAACAGATATTCCTGTCGGTGTTGGTTTTGGGATCAGTGATGCGACATCTGCCAAAGCAATGGGCGGAGTGGCTGATGCTGTGATTGTTGGTAGTGCTTTTGTTAAGCAATTTGCAAGCTTAGCACCAGAACAAGCCGTGGTTGAAACGGTTAATAAAGTCAAGGAGCTTCGAGCAGCGCTCGATGAGTTAGTATGAGTCAAGATGTTAAATCAGGGAAAATCCTAAGCCCATCGACGCCATGGACTGAACGTGGTGTACCCGGTATTCAAGTACCTGATGAGCAAACCTCACTCAAGGCGACGTTTACAGAACCAACGATAGAATGCCCTGAGTGCCATGCACTTGTTACACGTACTGCAATGTCATTTAATGCTTATGTTTGCCCTCAGTGTGATGAACATTTGCGTATGAAAGCCCGGGATCGTTTGAATTGGTTCTTTGACCAAGTGCAAACAGAATTGGGACAAGAATTTAAAGCCAAAGATCCGCTAAAATTTGTTGACTCAAAGCCATATCCAGATCGTATGACTGAAGCACAGAGCAAAACGGGTGAAACTGAAGCCTTAGTTGTGATGCAGGGTTTGCTTAAAGGTATTCCTTTGGTTGCCTGTGCCTTTGAATTTGACTTCATGGGTGGTTCAATGGGTACGGTAGTTGGTGACCGCTTTGTGCAAGCAGCTGAAAAAGCCATTGCGGACAAACAACCTTTGATTTGCTTTGCTGCTTCAGGCGGTGCGCGTATGCAAGAAGGTATGTTGTCTTTGATGCAAATGGCGCGTACTTCAGCGGCTATCCAAAAAATGAAAGATGCAGGTCTGCCTTATTTAGTGGTGTTGACGCATCCTGTTTACGGTGGTGTAACGGCATCTTTAGCGATGCTCGGTGATGTGCATATTGCAGAGCCAAAAGCGATGATTGGTTTTGCGGGTAAACGTGTCATTGAACAAACTGTGCGTGAAAAGTTAGAAGAGCCGTTCCAACGTGCTGAATACTTGCTTGATCATGGTGTAATCGATCAAATTGTCCACCGTCACGCATTACGTGATACAGTTTATCGTATTGTCGCGAAACTGATGAATTTGTCTTGAACACAGCACCACTTGCAACAGACTCTTTAGCAACATGGCTCGATTATTGGGGCCATGTTCACGTTACGGGTATTGATTTAGGGTTGGAACGCGTCATTCCAGTAGCTGAAAAGCTTGGAGTGACACGACCTGATGCCAAAGTTTTAACTGTAGCGGGAACCAATGGAAAAGGTTCGACCACCACCACATTAGCTGCCATTTTAAATGCACAAGGCTATAAAGTGGGACTGTATCAGTCACCGCACATTTATCGTTTTAATGAACGAGTTAAATTGCGTGGGGTAGAGGTTGATGACCAAAGTTTGGTTGATGCTTTTGTGCAAGTGGATCAAGCGCGCCGTGATTGTGATTTAAGCCTCTCGTTTTTTGAGGCGACGACACTCGCGGCTTTTGTCATTTTTAAAGACCAAGCCTGTGATGTTTGGGTCCTTGAAGTGGGTCTAGGCGGTCGTTTAGATGTGGTCAATGTGATTGAGCCCGATGTTGCGGTGATCACCAATATTGGTTTAGACCATACTGACTGGTTGGGGGATACCATTGAAAAAATTGCCTTTGAAAAGGCAGGTATTATCCGTCCCAATATTCCTGTGGTGTTCGGCGGCTTACAACACATTCCTCAAGCGATTCTTGATAAAGTGGATGCTTGTGCTGCCACATTATATGCAGTGAATCGTGACTATTTTTATCAACCTAGTGAACATGATCGGTCGTGGATGTTTGCATCCTCTGGTACAACATTAAAATTACCGCAGGGTTCACTCGCGGTTGAAAATATCGCAACAGCCGTTGCTGCTGTTTTATTGAGTGGTTTAACTGTCACTCAAGCGGCTATTTCTGAAGGAATTCAAAACGCAAAATTGCAAGGTCGTTTTGAAATTCGCCAAATACAGAATAAAACCGTAATTTTTGATGCAGGGCATAACCCGCACGGTGTTGCTTTTTTATTAAATCAATTGCGAAATTTCCTAAAATACAATAAACAGTACACTGAAGTAGTCAGTGTTTTCTCAATGTTGACAGATAAAGATGTGAAATCTGTCACAGAGTTATTGAAAGACACCATACAAATGTGGAAAATTGCGGCATTAACTGTTCCGCGTGCAGCACCAATTGAACAATTGGATCAAGCATTGCTAGGACAACAGGTGCAGCACTTTGACAGTGTGAAATTGGCTTTTAAATCAGCGCTCGATGAAACAAAGAATAATCAGCTGATTTTGGTATGTGGTTCATTTCATACCTTAGAAGCGGTATGGGAGTATTTGGAAGAATGTCAATGAATAGCAAACAGCGTTGGATGGGTGGCGTTGTTTTATTAGGTGGTGGTGTCCTTTTGGCAGCATTACTTCTTAAAGGCAAAGAAGAAATACATCAAAATAATATTAAAACACCAGAGCTTGCGACACAATCTGTGCAACGTAATGCTGAAGGTGAGTTAGCTCAACCTCAGTCGTTAACGGTTGATGTTGAAACAGAAAAACGCTTACTGGAACAGCAACGTGTCGCACGTGAAAAATCAGTTGCTGAACAAGAAGCTCGTGCGGCTGAATTTTTAGCGATGCAGCAACAAGCCGAAGCCGATGCTGCACGTAAGGCCGCAGAAGAGTATGCTGCGCTGAATGCACATCGCAATGCCGCACAGCAAAGCTCGGACAACATTCCACCCGAATTGGTTGAGGATGAAAAAGCCAAGCAACAACGAATTGTTGCGGACAAAGCGGCTGAACTAAAGAAGTTGGAACAGCAAAAGCTACAAGCGCATACTGAGGCTGAAAAAGCAGCTGCTGCAAAAAAACTGACTGAGCAAAAAGCCTTAGCGGAAAAGCAAGCGCTTGAAGATAAAGCCAAACGTGAAGCTGAGGCTAAACGTAAAGCAGAAGACGAGCGTAAGGCTGAAGCGAAAAAAGAAGCCGAACGTAAAGCCGATGCTGAGAAAAAAGCGGAAGACAAACGTAAGGCAGATGAAAAGCGTAAAGCTGATGAAGCCAAGAAGAAGGCGGAAGCTGAAAAAGCGCGTGATTTGCTTGAGCATGGCGATAAGCAGTGGATGGTACAAGTGGCATTGGCTGCCAATGAAGCCAATGCAGATGCTCTGGCTGCCAAGCTTCGTGCTAAGGGCTATAAGGTCACTAAAAGTCCAACCTCTAAAGGCGTGCGGATTATGGTGGGACCATCCAAAGACCGTGATACTGCCGATGCAGCTCGCAAGAAGATTACCTCAGATGCAAGCCTCGGCATGAAGTCAGCTTGGGTGATTGACTGGGTGCCACTGGACAAACGTTAAGATTGGGTTTAACCCAATTGCCTTCACTAAGATGGATTCAACAGTTGCTGTTGAATCCATTTTATATTTTCAGGGCTAAATAAAGGCTCAATATTTTGCCAAATCGGATGAAAACCATAACCACCATGTTTCATCTCAGCCAAGGCATCAGCGGTAGACCAGTTTTGAAAAATAATGCGGTACATCGCCACGCTGGCGCCTGTGCGGTCTGAACCATGGTAGCAATGCAGTAAAACTTTTTGCTGATTTTGCTCTGCATGTTGAATTTTCTGCATCACCTTTAATAAATCGTCTCGGTCAATCGCCCATGTATGAATTGGGATATGCACTAGTTCAAACCCTTGGTTGGACAGTTTTTTTAGGTCTTGATTGCGCGAGCGTAAATTAATAATCACATCAATTTGCTGTGCTTTTAAACTTGGAACTAAATCTTGATCGGGTTGCTCACTCCGAAAAACAGTTTCGCTGATTTGATAGAAGTTATGCGCAGGTTGGATCGACTGTCCCCAGTGTTGTGGGCGCTCTGTCTCTGGCAGCGCAGATGTAGTCATACAGCCAGAAATACTGACACACAGAGAAAGCATAACAAGGTATTTGGTCATAGGATCAGGCTCTGATGGTATGAGAGTTCAACAGGGTCATGCGCACAAAAGATTTCGATACTGGGTTCAGACTGTGCCAATTGTTGAATTTTATGCAGGTTGCTTAAACGCTGTGAATTATCTTCGGCAAAAAATACTTCCAAGGCATTTAAGCTGCGAAGTTTGTTCTGGGGATTGAGTTCTAAGTGAGAGTAGTAGGCATCACCGCAGAAGAGTTTCCAACCCTGTTGGGTTTTAATGGCAATGCCACAGTGACCTTCAGTATGCCCAAACAGCGGAATCAAAAGAATCTCATTATGAAATAAGTCAAACCCTTGCACTTGAGTCAAATTAAACCATGCGTCACCGTGGATCGGCTCAATAAAGTGCCAATGGCGATGCTGCTGAAATTGTTGTGTTTTATAGCGCGCTTTATTTTTTAATGATTTCAGGTTTTGTGCAGCATTATATTCGTTAGACAGGATATGCACCGTTGCGTTGGGAAAGTCAGAAATGCCACCTGCATGGTCAAAATCCAGATGTGAAACCAAAATATGTTTAACATCTTTCGGGCTAAAGCCAAGTTTTTGGATTTGTGCAATTGCAGTTAATTCTAAGTTTTGTTCAATTTTTCCAATCCGAGCCACTAACTGCCCCAAACGCTGTTTGGTGTGTAGATAGTCTTGTATGCCTAAGCCTGTATCAATCAGCACCAGCCCTTGATCTGTTTCAACCAAAAGACAATGACACACCACCTTGGCTTGAAAACCTTTTTGGCCGAAGAGCGGAGCACAAACTGGACACATAGTGCCACAATGTAAATGGTGAATGTTATAAATCATAAAGTCATTTTTATCGTGTTGTTTGGACTGTTATAGCGGAAGATTTGAGTTTTAACAGTTTGATTTTGTTAAAGAGTCATGTGTGCCTGCTTTAAGCGGAAAAAAGCCTGTCGATTGACAGGCTTTCAAAAGTTCAAACTCGGCTCGTCATTGGAGTTTGAAATTATCATACAAGGTAACTCAGAACGTATTTTTATGGGTTAGTTTCCTCTTTGGATTGCTTGGAGTTCAGTACCCCCCATTTTTTGTTTTCAATCGGCCTGCTCGGTCAAAACTTCGGGCTTCGCTTGTCTAGTGCAAGAGCAGAGTATTTTATCCTTGCTCAGGCTGTGGAGTCAGGCGTAAATATGGGGTGACTGCTTTATAGCCTTTCGGAAAGCGCTGTGCGATCTCCGCTTCATCTTTGAGTGATGGCACAATCACCACATCATCGCCCTGTTGCCAGTTTGCTGGGGTTGCAACTTTGTGATGATCGGTCAGTTGCAGTGAGTCAATCACGCGTAAGATTTCATGGAAATTACGACCTGTTGATGCAGGATAGGTGATAATCAAACGGACTTTTTTGTTTGGGTCGATAATCACCAAAGAGCGAACCGTTAATGTTTCACTGGCATTGGGATGGATAAAACCATATAGCTCAGACACTTTTCGGTCTTGGTCGGCAATGATCGGGAAGTTCACGGTAGTATTTTGGGTTTCATTGATGTCTTTGATCCAGCCATGATGTGACTCGACATCATCGACTGAGAGGGCAATGGCTTTTACACCACGCTTTTCAAATTCATCTTTGAGTTTTGCGGTAAAGCCAAGCTCGGTGGTACATACTGGCGTGTAGTCAGCAGGATGTGAAAAAAGTACTCCCCAGCTATCGCCTAAAAATTGATAAAAATCAATTTCGCCTTCGCTCGAAGCCTGTTGGAAATTGGGTGCGATATCGCCTAAACGTAAACTCATAGTAAACCTCAAATTATCTTTATGTCTATGGAATGAACATCACTATGGCGCAATTTCTTTTGCATGAAAAATAGTGTTTTATTATTTGTTTATACAAAATACTCATAATGAGGCGGATAGGGGTTCTGTATTTAGGCATATCAAAGATGATCTCATTTTTTGCTCTAGAGACCGTTTATTTGCATGTTTACTAACGGTATTTAAACGAAATTATTTCTGCTCTACAGTGTGTAACTATATCTAGCGTCTCAAAAAAGTCTTACACAGCGGAAAGTGGCGCTGTCTCAGGCTCTCGAACAGGAGTTAGCTCAAGGTCAGAATACGAATGCGAGTAATGTCTATAATATTACCTGTGTACAGCTCGTTCCAATTCTCACTGCGATGCGAGCCAATGATGAGCAGCTTTTAGATTTTCTACAGAGCATGAATCCAAGTCAGTCCAACAATGGAGTGAAAGGTTCGCTGCGGCAAAATCCAGCGCATGAAAGCAAAACCTTGAACAACTGCAAACAATTAAAGTCGCTACTTTAAAAAAGACTGTTGAATCCTGATGAGTTCGGATGAAATCTCTATGTCGGCTGTTTAAAATTTGTTACATTAGTTTGCCTTAGATTCGACGGGCTAGAAACAATGAATAGATTTTTTAAATGGTTTTGTGTAAAGCCCTTGTACTTCAAATTTCTAGCACCATAATAACGACTAAGAAAACATATTCATTTGACAAGCAAGATTTAGAGAGTCTATTCATGTTGGCAAGTCTGATCGGAGGAATCTTCGGTACCAAAAATGAGCGCGAACTCAAACGCATGCGTAAAATCGTAGACAAGATTAATGCGCTCGAGCCGACGATATCCGCTCTTGGCGATGCAGACTTATCTGCAAAAACTGAAGAATTTAAACAACGCTATAACAAGGGCGAAAGCCTCGATAAATTACTCCCAGAAGCATTTGCTGTCTGCCGTGAAGCAGCTAAGCGTGTAATGGGCATGCGTCATTACGATGTACAGTTGATCGGTGGTATTACCTTACACGAAGGTAAAATTGCAGAGATGCGTACAGGTGAAGGTAAAACCCTGATGGGTACCTTGGCGTGTTATTTAAACGCGATTAGTGCTCAAGGTGTTCACGTCATTACTGTGAATGACTACTTGGCACAGCGTGACGCTGAATTAAACCGTCCGCTCTTTGAATTCTTGGGTTTAAGCATCGGGATTATCTATTCCATGCAAGATCCAACAGAGAAAGCTGAAGCCTATCGTGCTGATATTACTTACGGTACCAACAATGAATTTGGTTTCGATTACTTGCGTGACAACATGGTGTTCTCGCTTGCTGAGAAAAAGCAGCGTGGTTTGATCTATGCCATCATTGACGAAGTCGATTCGATCTTAATTGATGAAGCACGTACGCCGTTGATCATTTCAGGTCAAAGTGATGACTCTTCACAGCTGTATGCTGCAATCAACAGCATCCCACCTAAACTGCATGCGCAGAAAGAAGAAAAAGTTGCGGATGGTGGTCACTTCTGGATTGATGAAAAGCAACGCTCTGTTGAAATGACTGAGGTTGGTTTTGAAACGGTTGAAAATGAACTGATTGAGATGGGCTTGTTGGCTGAAGGTGAAAGTCTATATTCATCGACCAACCTGAACTTGGTTCACCATGTGACTGCTGCCATTCGTGCACATTACTTATATCAACGCAATGTGCACTACATCATCAATGATGGTGAGGTGATCATTGTCGATGAAAACACAGGACGTACCATGCCTGGTCGTCGCTGGTCTGAAGGTTTACACCAAGCAGTTGAAGCAAAAGAAGGCTTGGAAATCCAGCCTGAAAACCAAACGCTCGCAACGACAACCTTCCAAAACTATTTCCGTCTATACAAAAAGCTTTCGGGTATGACTGGTACTGCCGATACTGAAGCTGCGGAAATGAAAGAAATTTATGGTCTAGATGTCGTCATCATTCCGACGCACCGCCCAATGATTCGTCTTGATCAAAACGATTTAATTTATTTAAATCGTAATGGTAAATACAACGCGATTATTCAAGAAATTCAACGCGTGCATGAGTCTGGTGTAGCCCCAATTCTAATTGGTACAGCAACCATTGAAGCGTCTGAGATTCTCTCGGATAAATTGAAAGAAGCAGGCATTCAGCATGAAGTGTTGAACGCAAAACAACACGAACGTGAAGCGGATATTATTGCACAAGCGGGCGCACCGCGTGCAGTAACCATTGCAACCAATATGGCAGGTCGTGGTACAGACATTCTGCTTGGTGGTAACTGGAAAGCTTTACTGGCAAAAATTGAAAACCCAACCCCTGAAGATGAAGCGCGCTTAAAAGCCGAATGGGAACAAAGCCATGAAATGGTATTGAGTTCTGGTGGCTTACACATCATTGGTTCTGAGCGTCACGAATCACGTCGTATTGATAACCAGCTTCGTGGTCGTGCAGGTCGTCAGGGTGACCCTGGTGTGTCGCGTTTCTATCTGTCTCTTGAAGATGACTTGATGCGTATCTTTGCGGGTGATCGTGTTGTGGGCATGATGCGTGCGATGGGCTTACAAGAAGATGAAGCCATTGAGCATAAAATGGTGTCACGTTCGATTGAAAATGCGCAGCGTAAAGTTGAAGCACGTAACTTCGATATTCGTAAGAACTTATTGAAATACGATGACGTCAACAACGAACAGCGTAAAATTATTTACTCGCAACGTGATGAAGTTTTGGCAGAAAGTACATTGCAAGATTACATCGAAGAGATGCAACGTGATGTGATGCAAGGCGTAATTTCTAACTATATCCCACCTGAGTCAATTCATGATCAATGGGATATTGACGGGCTTGAAAAAGCATTACGTGAAGACCTCGCGATTGATTTGCCAATCAACCAATGGTTGGAAGATGACCGTCGTTTAGATGAAGAATCTTTGGTTGAACGTATTACTGATGAAGTGGTACAGCGCTACCGTAGTCGCCGTGAACAAATGGGGGATGAAACAGCAGCAATGCTTGAGCGTCACTTCATGTTGAACTCGCTGGATCGTCACTGGAAAGATCACTTGGCGGCAATGGACTATTTACGTCAGGGTATTCACTTGCGTGGTTATGCACAGAAAAATCCTGAGCAAGAGTACAAAAAAGAAGCGTACAACTTATTTGTAAATATGTTGGCGATTATCAAATCAGACGTTGTAACTGATTTGTCTCGTGTGCATGTACCAACGGCTGAAGAGCTCGCTGAAATGGAAGCACAGAAGCAAGCTCAAGCTGAAGCGATGCAATTGAACTTGTCACATGCCGACTTTGATGGTTTATTGGCCGATGATCAAAACCACTTTGCAGAAGTAGATGCACAATACGAACCAGTAGAAGCATTTGCTGCACCTGCGAGTCGTAATGCACCTTGCCCATGTGGTTCAGGTCTGAAATACAAACAATGTCACGGTAAAATCTAAACATGGCGTAATAAAAAGCAGAACTTTGGTTCTGCTTTTTATTGGAATGGCTAAAAAATTCTCATGGAGCTAAATTACATATTGCTTATGATGCCAGCTAAAGCGTTGCAGAATGTGAATAGCAATTGCAGTCTTAGTCATTAAATGCTATTTAGTTGCTCATTATCTAAATCTCTAAAGTGGAAAGACAATGAAAAAAGTATTAAAACCAATCATGATCGTAGCTTTAGTGCTTCCAACTTTTGCACTTGCAGACACCACTACCGAAGCTAAAGTCCAACAAGCACGTGGCACAACCACAGCGCCTGCGGCACAGGCCAATGGCAATATTACGGTACAAAGTCCACGTACAGGCATTCGTTATACTTTTCCTAACCCAAATCAACGTCCTGTCGTATTACAAACAGCGGCTATTGCTCCGGTGAATGCAGTCACAGTGAATCGTATCGTGGCTTCAAATCCAGCACTTTCCCCTGTAAGCCAAGAAAATGCTAAACAAGCACTGTTGTCTGAGTCGGCACAGCTTGCTTCAAATTAATCGTATTTTCAAATATAAAACCAATCTTCGGATTGGTTTTTTTATGTCAAAAATGAACTCACTTTGAAAAGTGAAAACAAACAAAGTCTTCTGCTCGATTTTTTCTGAAAATTCTAATAAGCTGTGGTTTTTCTAACAAATGAATTGGACGTTTAAAATGCCAGTAGGTGACGTATCAATGCCACAAATGCACGTGGTGAAAGGGGTGAGAATCGGAACGGCTGAAGCTTATGTGCGCTATCAGAACCGACGAGATCTTGTCATTTTCGAATTTGCTGAAGGAACCAACGTTGCGGGTGTTTTTACCCAAAATGCCTTTTGTGCAGCACCTGTGCATGTGTCTAAAGCGCACTTACAACAAGCAAATCCACGTTACCTTGTCATTAATACAGGGAATGCCAATGCAGGCACAGGTAAAACTGGTCTAGCAAATGCCCAAAGCACTTGCACAAAACTGGCTGAACTTGCCGATGTAAAGGCGAACGAAATCCTGCCATTCTCAACTGGGGTAATTGGTGAGCAATTGCCTTTAGAACGTTTGTGTAGTGGTTTACAGCCTGCTTTAAATAGTTTGAGTGCTGACGCTTGGGGCGACGCTGCTACTGGTATTATGACGACTGACACAACTCCGAAAGGCGCATCTGAACAGTTCGAGCTAGATGGCATCATTTATACCATGACGGGTATTTCTAAAGGTGCAGGTATGATTCGTCCAAACATGGCCACCATGTTAGGTTATGTTGCAACTGATGCACCTATCAGCCGTAATTTGGTTCAGCAACTTTTGAGTGAAACAGCGAATGTTTCGTTCAACAGAATTACCATTGATGGTGATACTTCGACCAATGATTCATGTATCTTTGCAGCCACAGGACAAGCTGGTGGTATTGAAATTCAGTCCACAAATGATCCACGTTATGCTGTAGTCTTAGATGTATTGACCCGTATAATGAAACGCCTTGCACAACTGATTGTACGCGATGGTGAAGGTGCAACTAAGTTTATTACGGTTGCAGTTGAAGGTGGGAATGATACACAAGAGTGTTGCGATATTGCCTATAGTATTGCACATTCGCCTTTGGTGAAAACTGCAATTTTTGCATCAGATCCGAACTGGGGACGCATCTTGGCTGCGATTGGTTATGCGGGTGTTAAAAATTTAGATGTTGAAAAAATCCAAGTTTGGTTAGATGATGTGCAAATCTGTAAGGATGGTGGAGCGGCAGTTGATTACACGGAAGCAGAAGGTGCTCGTGTAATGTCGCAAGCGGAAATGACCATTCGTGTGGACCTTGGACGCGGAGCGGCGAAAGACACAGTCTATACCTGTGACTTATCTTATGATTATGTGAAGATTAATGCGGACTACCGCTCTTAATCTGAACATGCTCAAGAAAGCCTCCATTGGAGGCTTTTTTATCTTGAGTGCTTTTGAATGATTGGTCAAAAGCCTAAATGCCATTTGACCAATAAATTGAGTGTGGGAATTGCTTGTTGATAAGCATGAAGGGATGGATGAATGATGAACAATGCGACCAATTTAATTGCCAATGAAGCAAAATCAATTGTGCAGGCGCATTTGGACCGTTTGGGTGAGACCAAAGAGTCACAGCTGAGCGAGGAGGCAAAACAGGAAAAATTTGCCCTAATCTTGGCTGAGCTGAAAAAACGCGATGCAGTTTTGGTAGCACATTACTATTGCGATCCAGAAGTGCAGGAATTGGCCGAGTTAAGTGGTGGCTGCGTATCCGACTCATTGGAAATGGCACGTTTTGGTCGTGATCATCCGGCATCTACCTTAGTGGTGGCGGGCGTTAAATTTATGGGGGAAACTTCAAAGATTTTATCGCCAAATAAAACCATTCTCATGCCCACTTTGGAAGCCACATGCTCTTTAGATTTGGGCTGTCCAGTCGATGAGTTTAGCCAGTTTTGTGATGCACATCCTGATCATACCGTTGTGGTTTATGCCAATACTTCAGCCGCAGTGAAAGCCCGTGCCGATTGGGTGGTGACTTCAAGCTGTGCAGTTGAGATTATTGAGCACTTAGATAGTTTGGGTGAAAAAATTATTTGGGCGCCCGATCAGCATTTGGGACGTTATATCCAAAAGAAAACAGGTGCAGACATGTTACTTTGGGATGGGGCATGTATTGTGCATGAAGAGTTCCGTGCGCGCGGTATTGCTCAAATGAAAGCACTTTATCCAGATGCTGCTGTTTTGGTCCATCCAGAGTCACCTGAATCTGTGGTTGATATTGCCGATGCTGTCGGGAGCACATCACAACTGATTAAAGCTGCTCAGACTTTGCCACATGAGCGATTGATCGTTGCGACGGATCGGGGTATTTTCTACAAAATGCAACAAGCCGTACCCAACAAAATTTTAGTTGAAGCCCCGACAGCAGGTGAGGGTGCAACTTGTCGGTCTTGTGCACACTGCCCGTGGATGGCAATGAATGAGCTAGATGGTATTTTGGAGGTTTTACAAAAAGGGGATCAAGAAATTTTTGTTGATCCTGCTTTGGCAGAACGTGCAAAACTACCTTTAGATCGGATGTTGGATTTCAGTGCATCATTAAAACGTTAAATTTTGTATAAAAAACAGCTGAAACGCTTGATTAATATACATTTGACGTGATTTTTTTACTTTTTTTAAATATAGGTGTTGACGTTATCAAGCGTCGCGCCTAGAATGCACACCGTACCGAACGAGATGTTCGATACGAAAAGCTGAGATGAATCGGAGCATAGCACAGCCTGGTAGTGCACCTGGTTTGGGACCAGGGGGTCGTAGGTTCGAATCCTACTGCTCCGACCAATTCTTCAAGGCAAGGTTTTCCATAATACCTCGTATTATTGGTCATGCGCCTGTAGCTCAGTTGGATAGAGCATCCGCCTTCTAAGCGGATGGTCACAGGTTCGAATCCTGTCAGGCGCGCCATTTGGTAGCTTGGTATATAAGAACCGAAACATGATGGTGGATGTAGCTCAGTTGGTAGAGCCCTGGATTGTGATTCCAGTTGTCGCGGGTTCGAATCCCGTCATTCACCCCAACTTTAAAAAGTTGAAATCGGAGCATAGCACAGCCTGGTAGTGCACCTGGTTTGGGACCAGGGGGTCGTAGGTTCGAATCCTACTGCTCCGACCATTTATTAAAATGGTCGAGATAAAGATACCGCGTTAAGCGGTTTTTTTATGCCTGAAATTTAGTGAAGTGCGTAAAAAAAGCCTTCGTGATGAAGGCTTAATTTAAGATACAAGCGAAGCAGATAATGTTTAAGGAATAATAATAATATTCACACGACGATTCAACGCTCGATTTTCTTCACTGTTATTTTCAACCAGTGGTTGTGAAGCACCACGACCAAGGGACTGAATATTTTGAGTTTTGAATCCTGTTTCAATAAAGATTTGACTGACGCTAGCTGCACGTTTTTCTGACAGTGTTTGATTATATGCTGGGTCTCCAATATTATCCGTATGTCCGACCACTTTGATTGTATTCAGATTATATTGTTGAAGTTGTTTTGATAGTGCCTCTAGCGGAGGCTTTTGAGCGGCTTGAATATCGGATTGGTCAAAGCCAAACAATAATTTTTCAGGCAGTCTCAGCGTCCAGCCTTCTTCGGTCAGGGTAAAGCCTTGTTTCTTCAACATGCGCGCCTGTTTATAGTTGAGATGTCCTAAACTAAGGCAGCCAGATAGGATGGTCATAAGACTTGTGACGATAATTAATTTATAAAGATGTTTTAGCATACGGCTTCCTAATAAATATCTTGACAGGGGGTGATATACCACCCTTGAGCTAAGTTTTTGGCTTTATACATGGCATTATCGGCTTCAGCAATCAGGTCTTCGGGCGTTGTTGCACATTTGGAAAAGGCCACGCCAATACTGAAACTGAAATAAATTTGTTGTTGGTCGAAATTCAGGGGAGCTCGGCTACATGCAATTAAGTGCTCACAGATCTGCTCTAAGTGCTCATAATGTTTGATATTGCGAACGAGAATAGCAAACTCATCTCCACCTAATCGTGCAACGACATCATAATTACGAACATTCTTCTTTAAGCGTAGAGCCATTTCTTTTAAAACTGCATCGCCTGCTAAATGCCCATAAGCATCATTAATATCTTTGAAATTATTATTATCAATAAAGAATAATGCAGTTTGATTTTCCTCTAGATTTTCAAACTGATTACATAAAATATTGTAGAAATAATGTCGGTTTGGTAGCTCTGTTAGTTGGTCGTGTAGAGCTTTATGAGATAGCAGTGAATTTTCGCTTTGTAGTTTTTCATTGGTGCGTTGCACCTTGTCTAGCAAATTGTTAAAAGCACCACTAATCACTCGAAATTCATAAATGGGTGAAGATGGCAGTCGGGCTTGGTAATTGGTATCAAGATTTAAACTTTCAACGGTGTTAACCATAGGTTGAATAGAGTGCATCAGTTTTCGATAGGTAGAATGTACTAACCACAGCATCACTAATAGAATAATAAAAATACCAATAGATAAGCAGATCAACATCTGAAAGAAAAAACTCATCAGTTGATTTGCACTACCATGAATAATCAAAGTGCCGTACTGGTTATTTTTGTGCTTAATGCTTTGACTAACAGGATCTGCAAAAAAGACCCGATTAAATAGATTCTCCAGCCATGCAAACTCAGTTCGATTTTTGTACACGGCTGCAAGAGTATCGCCTTGCATGTCCTTTACCACAATTGCGCGTATTGGATACTGTTGAATGTGGTTGTTCAGTGTTTGTTGTAGTGTAATACGGTCATTAAAAATGACTGCGGGTTGGATTTGTTCACTTAGGGTTGCACTCAAGATATTTAAGCTTTGCTTGGCATAGGTGTTCATGGTGTAACTTGAAATAACAATAAAAATTAAGCTACAAATACCAAGTGTCAGTGAAAAAATTAGCAATTGGGACTGACTAAAAATCTTTTGTAAAGATGTGTTGTAGTGCTTACGAAACATTGTGTTAAGGCTCCGTAGATTTTGCTAATAATAAAACACGCGGATCTACATGAGCACGCGATTGAGAAAGGCTGCTTAAATTCACTTTAAAAGAAGTTCTAGTTTTACTCTGGTATAAGCAAAAAGCACTGCCTAATTCACATTCAGCATTATTCGAACTGAATGTAAGGGGCGCATCTTTTAAACTATTAATAATATTTTGCTCTTCACGAGGTGTATATGTTGAGAAAAAGACTGCATTACACATCACTTTATTGAGTTCAGATAAGTTAATAGCTTGAATTTGGTAAGCGCTTTTGAGTTGCTGATTGACTTGTGCAAACTGATTAGAGAGTTGAGTGTTATTTAAAATACATAAAGAAACAGGATTTGGGGTATTCCATCGAACATAGCTTAAGATAGTCAATGTGGTCGTGGGGAGATTAAGTTGAGGTTGTGCCTGTGCCTGTGAAATCATTACACAAGACAAGAGAACACAATAAATTCTGTATTTAAAAGCTGTCATTATTCATTTTGCTTGGCAGCGAGATAGAGCATATCTTAACGAAAAATAAACAAGGATAGTAAAAAATGCTTTAATAATCGTCAAAAACAACAAATTTGACTAAAAAACACCCATTCAAGATAATAAATGCTGTAAAGGGGTTGTGTAGTATTAGGAATGGTGTAGAATGCACATCCATCGGCGGTGATGAAGATTAAAACTTCTGATAAAACAGCAACTTAGTTGAAATTAATTGAGTTGGGTTTTAGAAAGAGAGTTTAAAATAATTTAAATTACC
>NZ_JBIQOD010000026.1:0-34153 GCF_044130335.1 Acinetobacter halobius | reverse complement strand
GAATTTATTTGAAAGGAAGCTCTTAAAGGCACTATTTCTTCCTGATAAGAAGTGGAATAAGCAAGAAGAACCTCAACTGAGGTTCTTCTTGTGATATTTGTGGGACAGCAGTGGCAGAATGCTCCTTTTTTTATTATCTCAGGAATACGTATTGATTAACATTATTTTACTAGATTAAAAATTAGACATTTTGTACACTCCGCGCACAAATATAAAAACCAATAACTTAAATAATGATCATGTTCAATTCTATTTATAAGATGCTGGAATCCTTTGGATTTGGCTCGCAAAAACGTGCTTTGCATATTCATTTTTCCAATCTGGCCTTGAATACACAGGTGTTTATTCAGCGCATTGAGGGCGAGCACCGTATCAATCAAGGCCTAAAAGCTGAAATTCTATGTCTATCGACCAACGCTTATCTGCCTTTGAAACAGTTCATTGGTGGGCGTGTCGCCGTAGATCAGGTTACGGATGTTGGGCAGCTCTCGCGTCTCACTGGCGTAATTACGGGTGCTAGTCAAGGCCAAAGTGATGGTGCACTAACTGTTTATAAACTGACGATTGAAGATGCAACCTCACTGTGGCATAAGCGCAGAAACAGTCGCGTGTTTATGAATAAAAGTGTTCGTGAAATTACTGAAACTCTGTTTAGTGAATGGCAAAACAATAGTGCCTTATTCGCAGCCAGTTTAAGCTTGAATTTAGAGGGTCTGAGCTGCGATTATGATATACGTCCCTTTGTCATGCAGTCTAATGAAACCGATGCTGAGTTTCTTACGCGCCTATGGCGGAGTGAAGGTATCAATTGGTTGATTGATGAACAAGCTCCGATGGTGTTCAGTTCGTCCGAGCCGATTCAGGCACAGCAACTTCGTTTGATTGATGACAATCAAGTGTTTACAGCACTGTGTCGTCGGACGATTCGTTTCCACCGCAGCCATGCCACCGAGCCATTTGATAGCATTACCAGTTTTATTGCAGAGCGGCATTTACAACCAACAAGGGTACAAACGCAGCGTTGGCATGCGCAACATTTGGTTCAAGATCAAAGTCATACTGCACTCAGTACACACCAGCATAGTGATCAACAGGACAATGAAAGTTTAAGCTTAGAACAAGTTTGGTGTGTTAGTCCAGCATGGACGGGTGATCTGCAGGGAGGAGATCAGACGACAGTTGCAAATAGCAACCAACTAGAACGACTGAATCAACAACTGAGCCATTCTTACGAGCTTCAGGCCAAATATTTCACCGCAAAAAGTAGCGTTCGCGATGCGCAAGTGGGCTATTGGTTTGAAATGGTGGGGCATCCTGAAATAGACCAACATGTATCCACAGAGCGTGAATTTCTCATTTTAGGGAAAACTTTTTATAACCAAAATAATTTACCCAAAGAGTTGCTACAGCAAATCAATCTGTTATTAAAAGGAAGTCGCTGGCAAGGTCTGAGTGAAGAACGACAAGCCAATGAACTCTTTGTCGTACGCCGTGAGGTTAAAATTGTTCCTGAATATCAAGCATGGATACACCGTCCAGCAGCCTACCCTTTACGGGCTAAAGTCGTCGGGCCCGAAGGGGAAGAAATTTATGTGGATGCATGGGGACGGATTAAAGTTCGCTTTATGTTTACCCGTAGTGATGACCATGCCCATGATGGTGGTGCGGGGGCAAATGACAATGATACGGACTCGGCTTGGGTCGATGTATTGACCCCATGGGCGGGTGAGGGATATGGCGCACGTTTTCATCCGCGTGTCGGAGAAATTGTGGTTATTGACTTCTTTGAGGGGGACGTTGATCGACCCTTTGTCGTAGGGCGTATTCATGAAGCCGAGCGCCACCAAACTATGTTTGATGTGAAAGGGACATTGCCTGCGACGAAAAAGCTCAGCGGAATCCGTTCACAAGAGGTTGCAGGACAAGGCTTTAACCAACTGCGTTTTGATGATACGACAGGGCAAATTAGTGTGCAGTTACACAGTAGTCATGGAGCGAGTCAGCTCAACCTTGGTAACCTCAGTCATCCAAAAGAAACTGAAAACAGTGATGGGCGTGGTGAGGGGTTTGAGCTAAGAACGGATCAATGGGGAGCCATGCGTGCAGGTAAGGGTCTCTTGATTAGTACCTATGCTCAGGATCAAGCGGTCGCAGATCATTTGGCTGCGTCAGAAGCCCAGTCCATCTTGCAGCAAGGTCATGACAGTATGCACATGTTGAGTACTTTGGCTGTCAAACAACAGACTGATGCACTGAATGTCGTCAATCGTCTGCCTAAGTTGATTCAATCTTTAGAGTTAAAAGGAGCCAATCAAGCACTCCAAGCAACTGTTGGTTTATTTAAAACGGCAGTTAGTCAAGATCCGATTTCGGCACTAAAAAGCTGTGGTGGCTTCATTGAGGATATTCAAAAAATTGGTCAAGACACAGACAATCTGATCAATGAATTTAAAGACTTCTTTCAAGACGCGAATAACTCAATTGAAAACTTAAAAGTCTTTATTGATAATCTCGAAGAACACGGCTCAGATGCTTTGAAAAGTCAGTTGCAAAGTGTCAAAGAAAAATTGAATGCGGATCCCTTCTCCGCTTTAAAAGATATCGGCAAAGTGATTGCTAATGTCGAGATGAATGACTTTGACCTGACCAGTGTCTGTGGAACCTTCAATAAAGGCAGTAAATTGGATGTTAATCCCATGCAGGCATTGGGTTCAATGCAAGGTTTTATGGAAGGTTATACCCAAGGACTAGAGAACGCTCAGGATGACCAGCAACAAGCTCAAGCGAAGATCTTTCGTCAGGCTTTAATGCTGTTGGCTTCCCCCAATGGTATCGCCTTAACGACGCCTGAAGATATTGTTTTACAGGCTTCTCAAGACATCGCTGAAAGCGCACAGGGCTCCATTAACTTAAGTGCTCAGAAGAATATTATTGCGCATGCACAGGATAAAGTGAGCTTATTTGCTGCGCAAAAAGGGCTAAAGGCATTTGCTGCAAAAGGAAAAGTTGAATTACAGGCGCAAGATGATGCGATAGAGGCGATTGCGCGTAAGGTGATTAAGCTAATTTCAACTGAAGATAAAATAGAAATAACCAGTCCGAAAGAAATTGTGCTCACTGCTGGTGGTTCGCAGCTCAAAATCAACGGCGATGGGATTTTTACAACAACAGGTGGAAAGTTTGAAAGTAAGGCGGGGCAGCATAGTTTTGTGGGTGGGGCCACAGTAAATGCTGAATTACCTAAAATGCCTGAGAGTGGAATGTATAGTATGAGATTTGATCTGAGCCAAATTTTTGATCCGAATATATTGAAAAATATGAAATATAAATTAATAAATCATTCTAAAAAAATTGAAGCTGAATATGAGTTTGAGCAGCAAAGCAGTGCACGTATTTATAGTGATGCTGTTGATAATGTAGAGCTTACATTAGTGCCAGGTGCATATTTGACAGAAATTAAAGACTCAATTCTTGAACAAGAGACAGAGTCTTTGGATGAAGATGAAGTTGCAGGATGCTGTTGTGGAGAGGAGCATGAACATATACGTAATAATGCAAGGGAGGTTGAATAATGCTTAATAAAAAAAATATTGCTTGTTTAATTTTTGTTTTTTTATCACTAAAAATTTATGCAGAAGATGATTTTAATGTTATTGCGCAATGTACTGATGAATATGAAAAAAGTTGTGATTTAGTATTGATAAATGGTAGTGAAAAAAATATTTTCTTACGTAATATAAAATCACCAAATATTGAAGAAATTGGTAAAGATGTTTTCCATGTGGTGAGTTCATGTGGTTCACCTTGTGTAGGGAATTATTTTATTGGTAAGCATGCAAAATATTATACTGGGGAGTTGATTAAGGTTGATTTTAAATCAAAATGCATTATAGAGAGTGATAGTGCTGAAAAGAAAATATATGCAAAAAAAATATTTTCTAATACTAGAAAAACTTTAATAAATTTAAATGAAAAAAAATTTGATATTCTTCCATCAAAATTTAATTATTATAGTGATTTTAATGAGATGTCGTATTTTGATAAATTTGGTAATCTAAATTTGATTGCAAATGATTTTGGTAAAATTTTATTTAAAAAGAAAATAAAAAATCCATGTGGAAATTATGAAAAATGAGCTATTCAGAAGAATTTATTAAATATGTTGGAACTGTAGCAGGTGAAGCAGGAGGATGTAGTGTAAATACCTGGAAAGCTGTTGCCCATTGTATAAAGAATAGAATAGGTTTTGCAGAGTGGGTTAATGCGAGAGATGTTAGTGATATTTTAAAAAAGAATTTTGATGCAATTACCGATAAAAATGGACCTTTTAAAAAAGCAGTGACAGAAATGCGTTTAGGAAATATATCGGATCATACACAAGATATTATTGATGCGATATCTCCAATTTATCAAGGATTAGAAGAGGATATAACAAACGGAGTTGTATTATATTTTAGTCCTAAAGCTCAAGCCGCTTTACATAGTAAAAACCCTAGTAAATATACTTCTTTGATCCCAGATTTTGCTAAAAGCTCTTTAACTGAAGAAGTGAAAATAAAAGGAACAGAAAATGATGATATGCAATGGTACAAATATAAAGGTACATCTCGTTTCTATGTTCAATTTGTGGATAGGAGTGCTAATGTCCTTGTTAAATCTAAAGTAAGTATTGGGTATAAAAAAACGAAAGAAGTTCCAGCACTTAGTAACTTAGTAACCAATAATCAGGGTAAAATCAGATCATTTTTAGTAAAAGATGGTTGGGGGGCAAGATTTACTATTGATGGTGTCCAACTTCTTGATAAGAATAAAAAAGAAATAATGCTAATTGCAGATGGAAAAAATCATTCATCAGTGTTAGTGGTTGAAAATGGCAGTAGTGGAATAAAATCTCAAACAGATATCCATATCCAACAACCGACGTCTTCACAGAAGAGAGAGCCTGCGAAAGAGGATGACAAAGCGAGCATTGAGCAAAAATCGAAAGTAGGTGAAAATGATGTTCAGCAAAAAAATATTAATTTCAGTATTAAAATTATAGACAATGAAAATAAGGCGATTCCAAATTTTTCTTACTTTTTAAAATATAAAAATATTGAAAAGAAACACCGTGCAGGTACTGATGGTATTGAAAATAGTTTAATAGGATTAAGTGGTGAGGAAATTTTAGTTTTAATTAGTGGACGAGACACAAAGCAAGAGATTAATCGTTTTACAGTACAAGATGGTATGGGGGTAAAAACTGTAAAACTTAATTTACATACTTTTGATATACTTTTTAGGCATGGAAGCACTAGAAAACCTATAACAAATTTAAATTTAATTCAAAAATATAGAAATAATTCAAAGCCAAAAAAAACCAATAGTAGTGGAAGAATAACGGTTAGTGCGATGCCAGGATTTGAACTTAATTATAAATTGAGAGATGAACGGAATCTACTTACAATCAAAGTTGATAAAAATAAAGCACTTCGTATTATAGATGTTGATTCTTCCGCAATAGAACAAGCATCAAAAAATATCAAAGTGGGTAGCAAAGTTTATAAAATGCAACAATCGACGGCTATCCCTTCCGAATCAAAACGTAAGCAACCAATTCAAAAGCCTGTTGAATCTCAGGATTCTACTCCGAAGAGAGATGAAAAAGTAAAAACTAGCACTGAAGGACATCCTAAAACAATTGTTACAGATAATAGTGATATAGAATTTAAAGTCTTAACTTATGACAAAGTATCTCATCAATTGGCTAGTGATTGTGAATATGTACTTGAGTATAAAGGAAATAAAAAATCTCATATAAGTGGAGTTAGTGGTGTAGGGACAAAAAATCATAAGGGACAATCTGGGCAAACAATTAAAATTTTTGAAAATAACAACTTATTGACTCAGATCGTATTGCAAAAAGATATGCAACCTATATCTATTAATGTTACTAAACCAGATTTATCACAACTAAGAGTTAGTGGTGTCGATTGGTGTGGTTTATTTCTACAAAGTAGTAGTTTAAATGACTTGGCTGAGCCTTTTAAAACGAATGCAACAAAATTTATTAATGGTATGAAAAATGCCGGTATTAATGTTGTAATTAACACGACTTGGCGCCCAGATAAAAGAAGTTATTTAATGTACTATTCTACAGCAATAGCAAGAGGGAAAATAGCTGTAGATAAAGTGCCTCCTTTCCCGGGAGTAAGTATTGATTGGACACATAAAGGAAATAAAGCTGAAGCAGTAAAAGCTGCCAAAGCAATGCATCAAAAATATGGCATTGGGGATAACCCAGTGGGTAAACCAGGATCCTCAAACCATAATAGAAAAATGGCTGTAGATATGAGAATATCTAATTATATTGGAAAAGTTGTAACTATTAATGGTGAAAGCACAAAGATTACCAGTTGGTCTACATTAACGCAATTAGGAAAAAAACATAGTGTAATTTGGTATGGTAGTAAAGATGCACCTCATTGGTCACACACAGGTAGGTAAAAGTGATTTATAAAACATTGATTGTTATGTGCTTATTAATCTTAAGTGCTTGCGACACTAAATATTTAGGTGAGACTGCTCATGCTAAATCGATTGAACAACAGAAAATAGAGAAGCCACAATCAGATTTATTAGCTGGTAAAATTTTGCAGAGCAGTAAAGGCGTAAAGAAAGCCTTAGATAATAAAATTTATGTATTATTAAACTCTAAAGAAGGATGTATTGTAAGTGAAAAACCAATTAATAATGATGTTGTTGTTATATATAAGGAAGATGAAAAGTTTAAATATGATGTGGTGAAACCAGTATCTAAAAAAGATGATACTGATTGTGTTTCGAACTTGACTTTTGTAACTGATGAGCCTAATTATTTTTATAATATTGATAAGAAAACTAAAACGCCTCTTCGAGGTTATGGTTTTGAGTTAAGTAAAAACCAAATTATGTATAGTAATGGAAAGATTAGAGGGGTGGATCTAATTGGAAATGGTATTCCAAATATTATAACTGAATGTTTTTCACATGAAGGTTCTCATTTTAATATCTGGGGAGGTCATAATAGTGAAGAAAAACTATTGCACCGTTATACTTTCTTAGACATGGATATACAGCCATCATGTACTGAAAATGATAAAATAGTTAGCTCAGGCTTGTTAGATTTGAAAAAATAAGGATAAAAAGAAAGGTAGTTATATACCTTTCTTTTTAATATTTCTTAGTAACGAAAATTTAAGTTTTACTGGTAAAATATAAAGATGTGGATTTTATTACTCCTCCAACACTTCTTCCAGTAACTCCTCACTCGGCGCAAAATAATAAGCACCGTCAACAGGAGTCACAAAATGAAGCATACGGTCATGAATTCCATCACCACTGGTGCCAAACATTCGCAGTAACATCGCATCAATAATGCTTAAATCTTTCGTATAGGCAATAAAAAATAAACCTTGCTCACCTTTACCATCGCCATAAGGAAGAGAGTGACGTAGGATTTCCATTTCCTCGCCCTCATCATCTTCAACCACGACACGTGCAACGTGAGAATTTTCAGGTTTAACGTCATCATCTAGTTCAATACTTTCAAGTTTTGTTCGGCCAAATACTTGCTCTTGAGCATCAACTTTTAATTTTTTCCACTTTTCCAAATCATGGCAATAGCGCTGTGCAAAGATAAAAGTGCCATCTGCGAATACTCCGGAGTTTTCACCTAATAATGCTGTTTCAGCACGATCATCGGGGAACTGCGGGTTTTCAGTACCATCAATAAACCCAGTCAAATCTCGACCATCAAAATTGCGGAAACAGACTCGTTCATCTAAAACATCCACTTTATCTTGGATGCCTTCAAAGAACGATTGGCTAAGGGCAAAACAAATATCGGTACGCTGAGCCGCAATATGAATTAAAACATCCGCAGGTGCGACAGGCATATTAAAAGAACCATAAATGGGCTCTAGCTGTTTAAACCCTGCAGGCGCTGTAGGATGAAGTTGTGCCCAAAGTTCAGGGCCAAAAGCAACAGCTGTTTTAATTTGAGCATGTGGATGTTGAGTAATAAGACGATCACGGGTTGAAAATAAATCTTCTAATTTTTCTTTAAGTTCTTCAATACTTAAATCTTTTAAACGTAAAACAATAAAACGGGCATGATCTGAAGGTAATGGTAGAATTACAGATTGGGCGGTCATTCATGGCTCCTAAAAAAATTGTTATTTCTATTGGCTACACTTATTGTGCCTTATGCTGTTTCAGCTTCATAGCCTTTAAGTGAAAAATTCATTGATGAATTATGGGCCCTGAAAGCATGAAAGATCATATAATTGAACAGTCATTTTCTCTCAATATCTTTTATGTCATTTCAAATTTGGCTTGGTTTCGTACTTGCATGTTGGATCATTAGTATCTCCCCTGGGGCAGGGGCCATTGCGTCAATGTCGAGTGGCGTCAACTACGGTTTTCGGCATGGCTACTGGAATGCACTGGGCCTACAACTCGCCTTATTGGTGCAAATCGGTATTGTTGCGGCTGGGGTGGGGGTGCTTTTTGCCACAACGCCTTGGGCATTTTGGGCTGTGAAATGGTTTGGTGTGGCTTATTTATTGTATTTGGCTTATTTACAATGGACGGCACCCATCCAGTCGATTGACATTCAACAAGAACAATCGACTAAATCACGTTCCAAATTGGTGATGTATGGCTTTCTGGTCAATATGAGCAATCCGAAAGCAATCGTATTTTTATTGGCTGTTCTACCGCAATTTTTGGATTTGTCTAAACCGCAGTGGTCTCAATATGCGGTGATGGCTGTCACGATGGTCACGATTGATTTGATTGTGATGGCGGGATATACAGGGCTGGCAGCAAAAGTTTTAAAACTCTTAAAATCCCCGCGACAGCAAAAATATCTCAATCGTACTTTTGCCGTGTTGTTCAGTTGTGCGGCGGGATTGCTTAGTTTAGTTCATCAGTAAATTTAGTCTGCGTCAGTTCTGCTAAAAACTGTTGTTCAGTAACCACATGTATACCGTGCTGACGAAATAGGGCGGCAGTGACTCCTTCACCCGCAATTTTTTGCCCTGTAAATGAACCATCATAAATGCCATTGCTACCACAGGATGGGCTATTGGCTTTGAGCACGGCATGGGTAACATGGTTGGCTTGTGCCAATGCTAAAGCTTGGTAGGCACCTTGAATAAAGGCATCGCTAAGCGGATAGCCATCTTCGGAAAAAACTTGTGCCTGACCGAATAAAACATCAGCACCTGACCCATGGCGAATTTCTGCTGCGGGACGTGGGGTGGGAAGTCCTGCACTGACTTCAGGACATAAGCTGACATAATTTTTATCGAGCAAGGCTTGAACCAACTTAGCGACTAGGCAGTCTTTGCCGTCATAACGGACTTTTTGTCCGAGTAGACATGCGCTGATAAAATAACGTTTATGGCTCATTTATTTAAGTCAGTTTTTTAAACTTCTGCGCGATAAAAATCAGCGCAAACAGAATCGACATGGTTAAGACGATGCTAAGCCCTGTGGAAGTGTTTAGCCCTGCACTGGACCATAAACCAACCGTTACTCCAATTTGCGCAATCACAAAGGCCCAAATCACCATTTGTTTTGGAGAGTGGGCAAGCAGTCGAGCGGTGAGTGCTGGAATGACAAGCAACGCACCCATCAGTAAAGAACCCACTGCACGAAGCGCTAAAATGGTAAATAGAGCCAGTAGCAACATAAAAATCAAACGTTGCCATTTCGCACTAACACCTTCACTGACAGCCATATCAGGATCAATAGCGATTTGAATTTGAGCCTGCCAACTCTTATAAAACACTGCCAAAGCAACAACAATAACGCTTGCAAAAACAGGGAGGTCTGCCCATGTAATCGTGAGCAAATCACCAAACAAATAGCTGAGCAACTCAGGTCTTAAACTTGGAATGTGTTGAATAAACATTAGGCCTGAGCAGAGCAAGGTCGCAGAACAGAGTGCGAGTAAGGCGTCATTCGGTAAACGTGGATCATGCAACACCCAAAGAATCGCCACCAACAGCACCGCAATAAAAGCTACACCCATCCACAGGGGTAACGCCATTGCTCCTGCAATTGCGACACCCAATAGTGTGCCATGTGCCATGGTGTCGGCAAAGAACGACATACGACGCCATAGCATCAAACAGCCCAGTGGAGCTGTGAGGAAGACTAATAAGGTTCCCATAATCCATGCAGGCAATAGTATTTGTAACCATTCCATCATGATTTAAGCTTCCGGTTCAGGGTGAATGTGGGGGCGAGTGTCATGCTGACAAGGCGTTGCACTATCACCATGTGCACAGTGATCATGATGATGCTGATAGAACACGCGGTTGGTGCCAAATATTGCTTGGTATTCGGGGTGCTGTTGCACATTTTCAGGTAAACCGCTACAGCAGATGTGTTTATTGAGACACACCACACGATGTGTCCCTTGCATCACCCACTGCAAGTCATGGGAAACCATAAGCACAGCACAACCGTATTTGACGGGCAGACTGCGTACATAATCATATAATTCAGCTTCAGACTGGATATCTAAGCCTTGCATGGGTTCATCGAGAACTAAAATATCGGGTTGGCGTAACAGTGCGCGTGCCAGCAAAACCCGTTGTCGTTCCCCACCTGAAAGCTGCTGTACTTTGGAATTTTCAAGTTTGCTGATCCCCGTATCGTGGATAATTTCTTGTTTGATTGTGGGATCACATTTTTCCAAAGCTAAGAGGTCTTTCACCCTAAGTGGTAGGCTATGTGAAGGATTAAATTTTTGTGGAACATAGGAAAACTTCAGGGACTTTGTCGTTTTAATTTCACCAGCATTAGGGCGCACAATGCCCAATAGTACTTTAATGAGCGTGGATTTCCCCGCCCCATTGGGTCCGATCAAGGTCACAATTTCTTGCTCATGCAAAGAAAAATCGACATGTTTTAGAATGTCGCGTTCATCAATGCGAACACTAATCTGGGAGAGCTCGACCAGAACGGGATCCGAGTTTATTTGTTGCGGCACTGCTGACAAATTCCTGAAATTTCAATAATACTATGCTGCGCGGTGAAACCATCTGCTGCTGAAAGGGCGTCGAGTTGTTGTAATAACCCTTGGGCAGAGGCTTCCGTCACTGACTTGCAATCGGTACAAATAAGAAAGGCCGCTTGATGTCCCTCGCGTGGATGACAGCATGGAATATAGGCATTAATTGAGGTTAAACGGTGAATCAGGCCTTTTTCTAATAGAAAGTCTAAAGTGCGATACACTGTTGGCGGGGCAGCAGGACGGTCAGCATTACTTTTAATTTTAGCCAGCAAGTCATACGCCCCCATTGGGCCTGTTGCATTGAGGATCAGTGCCAACACTTCTTTTCTTAGCGGGGTTAAGCGTGCCCCTGTTGTTGTGCACAAGACTTCCGCTTCCGCCAAACGCGTCTCAACGTTGTGATGACCATGCACATCATGTAAAGCATGGTGGTGTTCGTGAGAACAAGCGCTCATAGCAAACCTCAAGTGCAAAATCTATAAAAGAAAAACGACATTAAATCTTAGCATGAAGCGAAGAGAGTTTCGATTGGGCATAGGTATTTTTGTTGATTTGTTATATTATAACACTAATTATCTTTCTAGTGATTGCTCCCCATGTCCCGTTTTTTGGCTTTTTGTGCGTTTGCGCTGTTTAGTAGTGTTGCTTGGACGCAAGACTTGGTTGTCTCTACGCAGCCCATTTACTTGATCGCACAGGAAGTGACGAAAGGCATTGAGAAACCAACCTTATTATTGGCAAATCAATCTGGACATGATGTCAGTCTGACCCCAATGCATCGCAAAATTATTCAAGATGCAGATCTGGTGATTTGGTTGGGTAAAGAACATGAGGCACCTTTAGATAAGCTGTTGTCACAGAATGAAAAAGCCATTTCTATCTTACACTCGGGCATTATTCATGCATTACCTCAGCGAAATACCCGTGGCATAGCACTCAAAGATACTGTTGATACTCATGTCTGGCTAGATCCCAATAATGCAGTTCGCATAGCTTTCTTTATTGCAAGTCTTCGCTCGCAGCAAATGCCTGAATATAAAGACCGTTATTGGAATAATGCTAAAGTCTTTGCGCAGAGCATGTTGCAAACCTCCAATATATATAGTCAAAGTACCCAAGCTCGCCCATATTGGTCTTTTCATGATGCTTATCAATACCTCGAGCGTCCTTTAAACTTGCGTTTTGCAGGTGCGCTAACCGATGATCCACATGTTGCACCTACTGTTGCGCAAATCAAATACTTAAATGACAACCGTCCTTATTCTAAGATGTGCCTTTTGGCTGAAGTGCATGCCAGTCAAGCACAATATCAAAAGTTGAACCCATTGGTTTTCCAAGCGGTCGATGAAAGTATGACTGGGGCAGGGGATTTTGTCAGTGCGTGGAAGCAATTAGCTGATCATGTGCATAAATGTGTGCTAAATACCCGAAAGTGACGCAAAAATTAAACAATAATTGATTAGTTTAAAAGCAATTTAAACATAGAAAAAAACTCGACTTAGGTCGGGAAAAGATTGCATGTTCAGGGGTGTAACCCTATAATGCCTGCGATTAAAAATAATCATCAGCTAAACTTGTCAAGCATGATTGTTGTGAGTGAGTAAAAAATGAGCCGAACTAGTCGCTTGATTGACCGACGATTAGCGAAAGCTTTAGTCCTCTTACAAGCATGTATGATTCCTGTTTCAGCCTTGATCGGTTGGGTCTTGAAAGATTCAACTGCAGCCCTGAGTGCAGCATTAGGTGCACTCGTGTGTTGGCTTGCGACTTGTTATTTTTCATGGCAGTCGTTTCGAGCAGCAGGAGCTCGCGCTTCTAAACAGGTTCTTGCGAACATGTATAAAGGCATGATGGGTAAGTTTGCAATTGTGATTGTTGGTTTCATTTTAATTTTAAGCAATGTCAAACCGTTGTCAGCGGTGGCGTTGTTTTGTGGTTTTATGCTCGTTCAAACCATGACGTGGGTTGCTCCATTTTGGGTGTCGCGTCAACAAAAACGAGTTTAATAAGCACTACAAAAAATTGAAAAGTTTTTTAGGAGAAGAACGAGATGTCAAGCAGCACGCGATGTTCGTTCTCTCTATTTGTATTTGACATTGACCAGGTGTGATTTATGGCTGCTGAAGAACATGCCCTTACTTCGACCGAGTATATCAAGCATCACTTGACGAATATGACCTATGGCAAAATGCCAGATGGTTCATGGAAGTTGGCTGAAACTGCTGATGAAGCTCAACAGATGGGGTTCACTGCTATTCACTTGGATTCAATGGGTTGGTCTATCACGCTTGGTGTGATTTTCTGTTTGTTATTCTGGTGTGTAGCGAAAGCTGCAAACTCTGGTGTTCCAACCAAGTTCCAGTCTGCAATTGAAATGATCATTGAGTTTGTAGACTCAAGTGTTCGCGACACTTTCCATGGCAAATCACGCTTAATTGCTCCACTTGCATTGACTATTTTCGTGTGGATTTTCCTCATGAACGCAATGGACTTAATCCCTGTTGACTGGATTCCATTCATAGCTCAACAAATTGGTGCAAGTGTATTTGGTATGGATCCTCATCACGTTTACTTTAAGGTTGTACCTTCTACAGATCCAAACATTACCTTAGGTATGTCTTTATCTGTATTTGTTCTGATCTTGTTCTACAGTATTCGTGAAAAGGGGATTGGTGGTTTCGTTGGCGAATTGGCACTTAACCCATTTAATCCAAGTAACCCAGTTGCAAAAGCGTTATTAATTCCAGTGAACTTAATTCTTGAATTGGTAACCTTCCTTGCACGTCCAGTTTCATTGGCTCTACGACTTTTCGGTAACATGTATGCAGGTGAGTTAATCTTCATCTTGATCGCATTATTACCGTTCTGGATCCAATGGGCGTTGTCTGTGCCTTGGGCGATCTTCCACATTCTTGTTATTACGCTACAAGCATTTATTTTCATGATGCTGACTATCGTATACTTGAGCATGGCAAGCGAAAAGCATTAATGGTAATGCCCAACTATCACTGGATGGTTGGGCGCATAATTTTTTATTTTAATTTGGTATAAACCTAACCTCTGAGGAATTATCATGGAACTCACTTTAGGTCTAGTTGCAATTGCATCTGCTATCTTGATCGCTTTTGGTGCTTTAGGTACTGCGATTGGTTTTGGTCTTTTAGGCGGTCGCTTCCTTGAAGCTGTTGCTCGTCAACCAGAATTGGCTCCACAACTTCAAACTCGTATGTTCTTAATCGCAGGTCTTCTTGATGCTGTGCCTATGATCGGTGTTGGTATTGGCTTGTTCTTCATCTTTGCTAATCCATTTGTAGGTTAATCAGCTTAATTCCTAAATTAAACTATTGAGGAATAGCAATGAATATCAACCTCACATTGATTGGCCAAGCGATTGCATTTGCGATTTTCGTCGCATTCTGCATGAAATTTGTATGGCCACCACTAATCAATGCGATTAGTGAGCGTCAGCGTAAAATCGCTGATGGCTTAAACGCTGCTGAAAAAGCAAAAGCTGACCTTGCGGATGCGCAGGCTCAAGTGAAAGCTGAATTAGACGCGGCTAAAGCACAAGCGGCTCAATTGATCGAACAAGCGAACCGTCGCGGTGCACAATTGGTAGAAGAAGCTCGTAATCAAGCGTCAGCTGAAGGTGAGCGTATTCGTCAACAAGCAAAAGAAGCTGTTGATACAGAAATCAATTCTGCTCGTGAAGAATTACGTCAACAAGTTGCTGATCTTGCAGTAACAGGTGCTGAGAAAATTCTTAGCCAAAAAGTTGACGCAGAAGCTCACAATGCCATGCTGACTCAGCTGGCTGCTAAACTTTAAGAGAGGCGGATTATGGCTGAACTCTTGACGTTGGCACGCCCTTACGCTAAAGCAGCATTTGCTTACGCTTCTGAGCAAAATGCAACTGACAATTGGTCATCTGCATTGAATTTGCTCAGTGCTGCGGTGCAAGACGAAGCATTTTCAGCTTTCCTAACTCGCCCTGAGCTTACTCCTGCTGAGCAGGTAAGTCTTTTTGCAAAAGTATTAGGCGAAGACCAAACTGCAGCAGTGTCAAACTTTTTGACATTGCTTGCTGAAAACAACCGTTTGGTGCTTCTTCCTGAAATTTCTGCTGAATACGAGCAGCTCAAATCACAGAATAACAATACTGTGGATGTAGTAATTGAATCTGCATTCCCATTGACTTCTGTACAAGAACAATTACTTGCTCATGCTTTAGAGAAAAAATTCGAAGCTGCGGTAAATGTTTCTGTAGAAGTTAAACCAGAGCTTATTGCTGGTGTTGTTATTCGTGCAGGCGACCAAGTGATAGATGATTCTGCGCTTAACAAGCTAGAAAAAATGCGGACTCGTCTTCTTGCTTAATTGCATATGAAGACTGAACTTTAAAAAGATTGAGGTATAGCGCAATGCAACAACTGAATCCATCCGAGATCAGTGCGCTCATTAAACAGCGTATCGGCGATCTGGACACCAGCGCGACCGCTAAAAACGAAGGGACCATTGTTATGGTTTCCGACGGTATTGTGCGTATTCACGGCCTTGCTGATGCAATGTACGGTGAAATGATCGAATTCGACGGCGGCTTATACGGTATGGCACTGAACCTAGAACAGGATTCAGTGGGCGTCGTTGTTTTAGGTAACTACTTAAGCCTTCAAGAAGGTCAAAAAGCGCGTTGCACAGGTCGTGTATTAGAAGTTCCGGTTGGTCCAGAACTTTTAGGCCGTGTAGTAGATGCTTTGGGTAACCCAATTGATGGTAAAGGCCCAATTGATGCAAAATTAACTGATGCTGTTGAAAAAGTAGCACCAGGCGTAATTTGGCGTCAATCAGTGGATCAACCTGTACAAACTGGTTATAAATCAGTAGATACAATGATCCCTGTAGGCCGTGGTCAGCGTGAGTTGATCATTGGTGACCGTCAAACTGGTAAAACAGCGATGGCGATCGATGCGATCATCGCTCAGAAAAATTCTGGCATTAAATGTGTATACGTAGCAATTGGTCAAAAACAATCGACTATCGCAAACGTAGTACGCAAGTTAGAAGAAACTGGCGCTATGGCGTATACCACTGTTGTAGCAGCAGCTGCAGCCGATCCAGCAGCAATGTTGTACTTGGCTCCATACTCTGGCTGTACAATGGGTGAATACTTCCGTGACCGCGGTGAAGATGCACTAATCATTTATGATGATTTGTCTAAGCAAGCTGTTGCTTACCGTCAAATTTCATTGTTATTACGTCGTCCACCAGGTCGTGAAGCGTATCCAGGTGACGTATTCTATCTTCACTCTCGTCTTCTTGAGCGTGCTTCGCGCGTTTCTGCTGACTATGTTGAGAAATTCACGAATGGTGAAGTTAAAGGCCAAACTGGTTCATTAACTGCATTACCAATCATTGAAACTCAAGCGGGTGACGTATCTGCATTCGTACCAACGAACGTAATTTCGATCACTGACGGTCAGATCTTCCTTGAAACATCATTATTCAACGCAGGTATTCGTCCTGCTGTGAACGCGGGTATCTCTGTATCTCGTGTTGGTGGTTCAGCGCAGACTAAGATCATCAAAAAATTGTCTGGTGGTATCCGTACTGCTTTGGCGCAATACCGTGAATTGGCAGCGTTTGCTCAGTTCGCTTCTGACCTTGATGAAGCAACGCGTAAGCAACTTGAACATGGTCAACGTGTAACTGAATTAATGAAGCAAAAACAATATGCTCCATATTCAATTGCTGACCAAGCTGTTTCAATTTATGCATCTAACGAAGGCTACATGGCTGACGTTGAAGTGAAGAAAATCGTAGACTTTGATGCTGCGTTAATCTCTTACTTCCGTTCAGAAAATGCTGCGTTAATGCAAAACATCGATGAAACTGGTGATTACAACAAAGACATCGAAGCTGCAATCAAAGCAGGTATTGAAAGCTTTAAAGCGACTCAAACTTACTAATTTCAACTTCAGTTGGATTTAGTTTTGGTTTGGTTCACGGATCAACCTTCGAGGGCTCGAAAGGGCCTTCGAATACTAGGTTAAGCGTATGGCAAATTTAAAAGAAATTCGCGCCAAAGTAGCTAGTATCAAAAGCACGCAGAAAATTACTCGCGCGATGCAGATGGTAGCAGCTTCTAAGATGCGTCGTGCGCAAGAGCGCATGGCTCAAGGCCGTCCGTATGCCGAAAATATGCACCGTGTAATTGCTCATTTGGTTCAAGCGAACCCTGAATATAAACACCGTTATATGGTTGAACGCCCAGTTAAGCGCGTTGGCTATATCATTGTGTCTTCAGATCGCGGCCTTGCTGGTGGTTTGAACATTAACTTGTTCAAAAAAGTGGTTAAACACGTACAACAGCAACAAGAGCAGTCAATTGAAGTTCAATTTGCTTTGATTGGTCAAAAAGCGGTTTCGTTTTTTAAAAACTACGGCGGTAAAGTGCTGGGTGCTACGACAAATGTCGGTGATACACCAAGCCTTGAACAGTTATCTGGTTCTGTACAGGTGATGTTAGACGCATTTGATAAAGGCGAGTTAGATCGTATTTATCTAGTGTCAAACGGCTTTGTCAATGCCATGACTCAAAATCAAAAAATCGAACAACTTGTTCCTTTAGCAACTGCTGAAGAAAACAAGACCCTTAACCGTCAATACGGTTGGGATTATATCTATGAGCCTGAAGCTGAAGAGCTTTTAAATGGCTTATTGGTTCGTTATATCGAGTCTGTGGTATATCAAGGCGTGATCGAAAACATCGCGTGTGAGCAGTCAGCTCGTATGGTTGCAATGAAAGCTGCAACGGACAACGCAGGTGATTTGATCAAGAGCCTACAACTTATTTATAACAAGCTGCGTCAAGCCGCGATTACTCAGGAAATTTCTGAGATCGTTGGTGGTGCCGCTGCCGTTTAACATTATTTTGAATTGAGGAGACAGCAATGAGTAGCGGTCGTATCATTCAGATCATCGGCGCGGTTATCGACGTCGAGTTTGAACGTAACAGCGTTCCTAAGATCTATGACGCTCTCCACGTTGATGGCACTGAAACTACATTAGAAGTTCAGCAACAACTTGGTGATGGCGTAGTTCGTACTATTGCAATGGGTTCTACTGAAGGCCTTAAGCGTGGTTTGAACGTAACGAATACTAACGCACCAATCTCTGTACCAGTAGGTACAGCGACTTTGGGTCGTATCATGGATGTTCTTGGTCGCCCAATCGACGAAGCTGGTCCAGTTGCGACTGAAGCGCGTTTGCCGATTCACCGTCAAGCACCTTCTTATGCTGAACAAGCAGCTTCTACTGACCTTTTAGAAACTGGTATTAAAGTCATCGACTTACTATGCCCGTTTGCTAAAGGTGGTAAAGTTGGTCTGTTCGGTGGTGCCGGTGTTGGTAAAACTGTAAACATGATGGAGTTGATCAACAACATCGCGAAAGCGCACTCAGGTTTATCTGTGTTCGCTGGTGTTGGTGAGCGTACTCGTGAAGGTAACGACTTCTATCACGAGATGAAAGACTCAAACGTTCTTGACAAAGTAGCAATGGTTTACGGTCAGATGAACGAGCCACCAGGTAACCGTTTACGCGTAGCGTTGACTGGTTTGACTATGGCTGAGTACTTCCGTGACGAGAAAGACGAAAACGGCAAAGGCCGTGACGTACTATTGTTCGTAGACAACATCTACCGTTATACACTAGCAGGTACTGAAGTATCAGCACTTCTAGGTCGTATGCCATCTGCAGTAGGTTATCAACCAACACTTGCAGAAGAGATGGGTGTTCTTCAAGAACGTATTACATCGACTAAGTCTGGTTCGATTACGTCAATCCAAGCGGTATACGTACCTGCCGATGACTTAACAGATCCATCGCCTGCAACGACATTTGCTCACTTAGACGCAACTGTTGTATTGAGCCGTGACATCGCATCTTCTGGTATTTACCCAGCGATCGATCCACTGGATTCAACTTCACGTCAGTTAGATCCACTAGTTGTGGGTGCTGAGCATTACGAGATCGCTCGTTCAGTTCAAAACGTTCTTCAACGTTATAAAGAATTGAAAGACATCATCGCGATTCTTGGTATGGACGAACTTGCAGAAGAAGATAAGTTGACTGTTTACCGTGCGCGTAAAATCCAACGTTTCTTCTCTCAACCGTTCCACGTAGCTGAAGTGTTTACTGGTGCTCCTGGTAAACTTGTACCGCTTAAAGAAACGATTCGTGGCTTTAAAGGTCTTTTAGCTGGTGAATACGATCACATCCCAGAACAAGCGTTCTACATGGTTGGTGGTATTGACGAAGTAATTGCTAAAGCTGAGAAACTTTAATTAGTTACCTAATTTAGGAGATTCTCATGGCGACTATGCAGTGTGATGTTGTAAGTGTTCAAGAGTCTTTGTACTCTGGCACTGTAACGATGCTAATTGCTAAAGGTGCTGGTGGTGAGTTGGGTATTATGCCTGGTCACGCACCACTAGTAACTTTACTCAAGCCGGGCGCAATCCGCGTTCTACTTGAAAATGGTACAGAAGAGTTAATCTATGTATCTGGTGGTGTACTCGAAGTTCAACCGCATGTTGTGACGGTTCTTGCAGATACTGCAGTCCGTGCAGAAAACTTAGATGAAGCAGCAATTATTGAAGCGCGTAAACACGCTGAACAATTGCTTGCAAATCAAAAGAGCGACTTGGACTCTGCTGCCGCTTTGGCTGCTCTTGCAGAAACTGCTGCTCAGTTGGAAACCATCCGCAAAATCAAGAACCGTGCTCAGTAAGAGACGGTTTGAGATTAAAAAAGCCACCCGAAAGGGTGGTTTTTTTATGTCGAAAAAATTTAGTATAAATGGCGTTAATTCGAAAAGTGTGAAAATTTATGTTCAATATTTCTGGCATTAGCATTGATCAACTTGCCGAGAGTGAGTTGGATGTTTTAAAAGTATCAAATGCATATTGTGATGCCGTGATGAGTTACCAAGGAGCACAAGTACTCGAATTTTATTCCAAAGTGAAACAACAGCCTTTGCTTTGGCTCTCTGAACTAAATTCTTATCAGGCAGGGACAGCCATTAGAGGAGGGATTCCTTTATGTTTTCCGTGGTTTAGTGCCCACTCACAACATGCCGATTTTCCTGCACACGGCTTTGCACGGAACCTGAAATGGAAACTTGTCAATGTTATTGAGAGTGAAGCAGGGCATGAAATTATTTTTGAATTGAGGGATTCAAATGTAACGCGCAGATATTGGGATGTTGCATTTAAGTTGAGTATGCATATTTATTGTGGTGAAAAATTGCAACTCATGATGCAACTGAGCAATTTAGATACAGTGGATATAGAATTTAGCTTTGCATGGCATAGCTATTTTCCTGCCAAAACAGAAATTGCTAAAATTTCGGGATTAGACAATACAACTTATATTGATCAATTGAATAACAATAAAGTTCAGAATCAATTTGAGCAACAGATTGAGTTTAAATCAGAATTAGATCGCATTTATCCTCTAACAAGGGGGCAGTTTGTTTTAGAACAAGACACGCAGCACCAGATTTTTATTCGTAGTACTGCAAAAAGTGCAATTATCTGGAATCCTTGGATAGATAAATCGAGGCGTATTCTTGATATTCGAGATGATGCTTGGCAAGATTTCGTTTGTATTGAGTGCGGGCAAATTGCATCAGAGAAAGTATTTTTAAAAGTGGGAGAAATGATCCAATTTGAACTATGTATAGAGTAAATGGGAAGCCTTCGCGCAGTAAAGCCATCTAGATTGAGGCCAACGGATAGTACTCAAGTGAATATGTAGCTAAAGTTGCATATATTTCATTCAATAAAAAGTATAAGTTGATACAGTATTGTTAAGTGAATAAGACCATGAACCTGATTGCCTATGAAGCTCATTTTTGGGAGCTTTACCAAGACTTTGAGCGCTATTATCTGAGTATTGCCATTGATATGAGTTCGGTTGTGTCTTGTTGGGACTTGGTTTTGACGCAAGAAGAAATTTTGCAATATGAACATCGTGGCCGAGTCAGTATTCAGGAATTGGCCAAGTGCATTATAGAAGCCGCCTATAAAGGTGATTTTTCTAGCATAGAATCTCGTTTAGCCAAGCCTTATGAACGACAAGCGATGCAATTGGCCTTTAGAAACTGGATGAAAAGTACTCAAGTCCAGCAGTAAGCTGAATTTATTTTCTATTATGGTGGGTGGGCTTAATTCTTTTTAAGAAAAGCCTGACTGAGCTGATGGAGTAGCATCTGGCTTACAGCATCCTGCTGTTGCTGGATGAGTTGTTTGATTTGGTCGATCTGAGGCTTCTCTTGAGGAATGATGATGTCCTGATCTATTTCTAGTTCAGAGATAGCATTTGGCTGTTCCGCGACTAAGTTAGAGGATGGATGTTCAGCATGCCAAAGCTGTGTTTCAAGTGACATGATGTATTTATATTCATCGGTATTTGGGTTGAACCGCTTATAAAGCCTTAAGTCTTGCATCGCATCTTGACGGCTCCGGTGTGGTGTATCTGTTTCGGTTTTTAGCCATTCAGATATCACGGGGTGAATTTCATGATGCATCTGTTGGTAATAAATCCAGTCACTGAGTAGGGCATGGTCTATGTCCGAGACATAAGGACTATTCTGTTGTAGCAGTTGCTGTAAATGTTCTAAGACCAAAATTTCCTGCTGCTGTAAGGCGTAACGCGCTTCTGTGTTGATCTGTTGATATTCTTCTGCGGGAATTTCAGAGAAATATTGTTGATCGACAAAGGCATCGACAATATGTGTCTGGAACAGGTCATTCCATTGCTCTAGCGCATGTATTTCTAATTGCTGTAGTTCTTTAAAGCCTTTACTTTGATAATGATTTAACTTGATACGCTGAATATTTTGCTGATTAAGCTCAATTTTCTGTTTGATATACTCAGCATAGGCGCCTTGCTGTTTGGGGCTGACAGGGATTAGCACATCGACCAAAAGTAATTGTTGTTGCTGTTTGTATTTCAACCAATCTTGAGTGCGTTGGGTTTCTTTGTACTCTTTAGACAAAAAATGGGTCAAATGTGGTGTCGTTTTTTCAGGCATTACAAAATGCATCACGCCAAAAACCATGATTGCTAAACAGACCACCACAAGAATGACTTTTTTCATTATAGAAATGTTTTTCTGTGTTTATTATTTGTAGATGTTAGCTCAAAAATGAGAAATAGTTAATATTTTTTCATCAAACTATTAAGTATGTATGGGAGAAATGGAAAACTCCCCATGACCTAGAATATTAACTTTATATAAGGCATTAAAGCCCTCAGCATGTTGTGGCTGCTCAAATTTTTTATAAGTGGCACGAACACCGACATCGGGAATGCAAGCTTTGCCTTCGCGTAAGCGATTACGTTGTAGAGCACTACTGAGTTCAGTTTCGAAACAATAGCCAATGATCTCGAAGCCTGCGTCCTTTGCCCTTTGAATATAGCGGGCTCGGTCAGCGATGGTTGGGTTGGTATTATCAATCACCATTTTGGTTTTTGAGGCCAGTCCTGCTTCAAACATGATCTTTTCACGATGCCTTGTTTTCAGCATGTCGAGGTTGATGCGTAAATGGCTATTGGCCAAATTTAGCAGATAATAGCTCGATTTTCCTGAAGCTTGGATGCCCATAAAAATAATCAGTTGCATATGTGATTTAAATACTCGCTGTGCGAGAAAGCCTTTGAATAATTTTCTCCCCTTATTGTTAAAGTCGCAAGACTTAAAATAATTTAAGACTGCTTTTCAGCTGCCGCATCGTTGTCCGCTTGTTGAGGAATCATCATAGAAGCCAGTTTCAGCATTTCGGATTGGATTGTGCCCATTTGTTGTTGAATTTTTTTAAAATCCACTTGGCTGAGATCCACTTGTCCATTTAAAAATGGTGAAGCCAAAACTTGTTGGTTCGCGGAGAGTAAAGTATTACGAATATCGTTAATTTCTTGAGTTTTGAGGTTAAGGCTGTTCAAAGCAGCATTAAACCCAGTCAATTGTTTTTGTAAGGCAGAGGCTGCCTGTTGCAATTGTTGTTGATCGTGCTGATCAATTGCGGTTTGTAGATCGTTTTGGGTTTCTTGAAGCTGGGTGACATATTCTCCTGCTTTTAATTGCAGATCTGCTACATCACGGACGATATACAGCATGCTCCCTGTTTTGAGTTCAGGTTTTTCAGTGTTTTGCACATGTGCTGTTGAGCTCTGATCAGCGTTTTCAGTTTGAATATTTTGCTGGTTTGGTTCGGCTGCTTGTTCACAGCCAATCAGCAAAATGCCCGCACTAAACAAAGCAAAAGGGAGAATTAAGTTTTGTAAAAATTTTTTCATCATCAAATCAATATTGCGGCTATCTATTTTTAATATAGAGGCAAAATGTGCAGATAAAATAGAGTGTTTCAAAGTCATAACAAAACTATTTGAGAAGCTAAAAAAAAGAGTGCCGTGGCACTCTTTCTTCTGATTCGATATCAGCAGATAACTTAACCTGCAATAATTTTGATAATGGCATGTGTACGAATGTCTGTCAGTACATAGTCGCCATTCACTTTAATCCATTGTTGGTTTTTACCTGGTTTGCTCAATTTTTTAAACTTTTTATGGTCGACTTTGTAGCCTTGACCACGGTATTGAGTTGGTACGGGATTGCCTGGCTTCCAAGATGCTGATGGTCTTGGCGCTTTATCGTGGTTTGGTTTTTGTTGACCTGGTTGCTGTGCAGCTTGTGGAGCAGGTTTATGCTCATCAGCATGATGGTTGGATGCATCTTTATGTGCATCATTGTGATTTGGCGCATCATTGTGATTTTGTGTTGCATGCTCTGCGTTGTTACGTTGATCTTGTGGAGCAGCAAATGCAGGAGCAACAACTAATGCAGTTGAGAATGAAAAAATTACAGCTTTAATTAAACGATTCATAATTGACCTTTTTAAATATTGTATGCGTTGATGGCGTAAGTTACAGAGGCAATAATGCAATATTACGCAGCTTTAACTGGTTTTTTTTCGCCAGTTTTGTGTTGCGGTTGTGTGTGGTTCTGAGGTGTAACTTTCTTGCTTGTTGCCTTTTTAGGTGTTTCTTTTTTCTTTTGTACAGCTGGTGTTGGTGTCTTAGATTGCTTTTTTACAGCTACTGGCTTACTTGCGTCAGCTGCTTTATGTACGTGCTGTTGAGTTGCTGCTTGAGTTTTAGCAGGTTGCTGTTCTGCTTGTGCTGCAAAAACAGGTGCAGCGACTAATGCTGTGGATAATGAGAGAATAACTGCTTGCACCAAATGTTTCATAATCGACCTTTCAATTCATATCTGTCTTGTTCTGATGTTGCTATTACAACAGTAAGTGTTCGAGTTAATTTGGATTTTATGTTGTATAAAGTTTAAAACTGTGGAGGAATAAAGGAGACGAATGAAAAGTAGGTCAGAAAGTAAGAATCTCACTTTCTGAGCATATGAGCTGTTTTTACTTTAATAGTTCAGCATTGATTGCATCGACGATACGAGGATCATTGGCTGTAATATCGGGTGCGAAGCGCGCAACCACTTCTCCATTCTTATTGATTAAGAATTTTTCAAAGTTCCACAGTACCTCAGGTGGTTCATTTGGTGTTAAACCGTAGTCAACTAAGTCTTTCCACCATGGACCTTCTCCAATACGTTCAGGAATGGCTTGGGTCAGAGTTTGGTATAGCGGATGTTTGTCATCGCCTGCAACTGAGATTTTTGAGAAGAGTGGAAAATCAACTTGGTAATTGAGTGAGCAAAATTCTTGAATTTCAGTATCTGAACCAGGCTCTTGCGCTAAGAAATCATTAGCAGGGAAGCCTAAAATTTCTAGACCTTGAGATTTTTTGTCTTGGTAGAGTTTTTCTAAACCTTCGTATTGTGGTGTCAGTCCACATTTAGATGCAACATTCACCACCAGTAGTACTTTACCTTGGTACTGGTTTAGGTTGATGTTTTCACCCTGAATGGTTTTGACTGGAATGTTATAAATCGAAGAGCTCATTTGAGTGTCCTTATATAAAGTCTATTTTATTGTGTTGTAAGCGTTCGCCAAAGTCACGTCAATTTGATGTCTCATCACAACAAAAAGCAAGCCGAAGCTTGCTTTAATGTTTTGCTTTAAGGTTAAGGAGCATGAGCTGCTTTGACTTTGGCTTCTAAAGCCGTGACATCAGCCATGATGGTTTTCTGTAGTTCCATGGCATTGTTTTGAAGCTCGGTAATTTTTGCGCTATCTGGTTTTGTTTCAATACTCTCTTTAGTCAGCTCAATACCAAGGTTATTGGCATCCTGCATTTTTTTACGCAAGGCATCCACCTCAGTACTTTTTAAAGTTAAAGCATCAAGCTCATCATTAAATTGTTTGACATAGGTTTCTGTTTTTTCAAGCACTGCTTTAAGTTGTGTCGAATCTTTCTTTTCGACAACTGCGGCAACTTCTTTTTGGAATGCTGTGGCTTCCTGTGCTTTTGCATTTGATAAGGTTTCTACGGCCAATAAATCGGCTTGAATATCAGCAATGTTATTATTGCTATGATTAGCAACGACGGTGGTTGCCTCGGTGGAGGTTGTTTCAGATGCAGACGTTGTTTGTTCAACGGCCGGTTCAGTTCCTTTCTTTTCACATGCGGCCAAAGATAGCGTGGCCAAACAGACTGTGGTTAAAAGTAACTTTTTCATAAGAACATCCTTCTATCGGGAAATATGCTTGGTATCTGCCAAAGTCGCAGTGCAATGACAAATCTATTCAGAATGCGTTTCTCATACGCTATAAATAAGATGCAGAGATGGCCGAATGCGTTCTATGGTGTTTTTGTAGAGTTGGCACGTAGAAAGTGATGACTGTAATCTGTTTTGCACTTATGGTTGTTTTTAATACTTTGTTTTTTATTGATTTTAAATTTAAAAATAAATGTATCAATTATGTTGAATACCCAAATGATATTCGAATAAACTGAAAAAATGCTTTAACATTCATCTAAATTTTGCATACAAAAGTTGAACTGGATTAGGCATGAGTACTACACAACAACGAATGTATTGGGCTTTGAGTTTACCCATCATTGCTGTACTGATTTGGTCAATCAATATTGTGGTCACGCGTTATGTGGCAGATTTTATTTCACCCGTGAGTATTAGCTTTTATCGTTGGTTCTTTGCTTTTATCCTTTTAACTCCTTTTGCACTCATTCCATTATGTCGTAAATGGGTATTGATCCGAGGACATATTTGGCAACTCGCGGTATTGAGCGCATTTGGTCTAGTGTTGTATCAGGGCTTAGCTTATACGGCTGCCCATTATACCACTGCGACTAATATGGGGCTGATTAATGCCTTTATTCCGATCTTTACCATTTTTGTTTCATTGTTGATTTTAAAAGATATTCCAAATCGCTTTGCGATTATTGGCAGTATTCTCTCTTTTGCTGGTTTGGTCTATATCATTGGGCAGGGCAATCTGGCGGGCTTAGTTCAGTCTGGCGGACACTTTGGTGATGTCTTGATGGTGGTTGCTGTCTTTTTCTATGCCTTTTATGGCGTGTTTTTAAAGAAATGGCAATTACAGATTCCACTCATGTTGAGCCTTTATGTCCAAATCTTTTTTGCGCTGCTTTATCATTTACCATTTATTGCATATTTCGGACTGGATTCAATCAATAGTCAAAATGCAGCGAGTGTCTTATATGCCAGCATCTTTCCTTCATTGGTGGCACCGATGGTTTGGATGCTTGCAATTACGCGTTTAGGGCCAAACCGAACCAGCATTTTTATGAACTTGATGCCTGTTTTTACTGCAGTAATTGCATTTTTCTGGTTAAAAGAGGCGTGGACGGTCTATCATACTGTTGGTGGTATTGTGATCATCTTGGGTATTTTACTCGCACAGCGAAAAACGGCACAAAAGGTTTCTACTTTGACGGGTCATTTAGATTAAAAGGTTGAAAAATGTACAAACAGATGTATTTTGAATAGAATAATTCATTTATTTTTTTGTTTGTAATAGTATTTTTAGATTAACAATGTTCTTTAATATGCCTAAAAAATCATTAAAAATAGACAGATAATTTTAATTATCTTTCAATTATTCAGATTAATCATGCTTTTAGACGCATGATTAATACAAAAAATCTATTTGTTAGAAGTTACATTTTGCTACATAATACGCGCACTGCGAAACGATGATGCTTTTAAACAGTGCATTTGCTTTTGCTCAACGGTTTTCAGACCCTCTGGATGTGATTACACATCCTTTTTTATGCTCAGCCATCCCTATATGGCTGAGCTTTTTTTTGTCTATTTTTCCTATAAGTTCTGACCAGAAGCCTATTTTTAGGCACGAACCACTTCACCGGTTTCTGCATCAAGTATGCGACTTGGTTCTTGGCTTAGCCCTAAGTCACCATTTAGATAACTTACCTGTTGGGCAAAATATTGGCTTGCATCTTGTAATGAGCGTGCAGGATCGAGTCCAGCAGGATTGGCGCTGGTGGAAACAATAAAGCCCTGAAAAGCATTGCACAGGGCAACGCAAATGGGATGTGTGGTGACGCGAACCGCAACTTTAGGATGATTGCCTTTAATCCATGTCGGAATATGTTCATTTGCAGGCAAGAGCCATGTGGTTGCACGTTCAGATGGACTACGATGACTCCAGCTATCAATAACTTGCTGGCGAATAGTAGGATCTAGATGTTCTAAAAGCGGTTCAACTTGAGAAATTTGCCCGGCCAGTAAAATGACGCCTTTTTCTATAGGACGCTGTTTAATCCGTAGAATGTCCAAAAATGCCTGTTCGTTATAAGGATCACAGCCTAAACCCCATACTGCTTCTGTTGGATATGCTAAAACTTGACCATGTTTTAAACATTGCGCCGCTTCAGTCACAGAGGTGGTAATCATTACACGTGGTACCTTTTATTGGGGAAAGAGGGACTATTGTGAACTTTATTGGTGAGAACGGCAACGCAGATAATTTCCAGCCTGTTGTTGTGCAAGTCCCAAAATTTCCAGTTCCATCAATTGACTGGTGAGTGTGGCAATATCCACCCCAAGTTTAAAATTGAGCTGATCCATATTCTGTCCAACCCAATCCAGTTGATTATAGAGCTCAAGTAAATCGGGGGGAATTTCAAGATCTGCATTTTCATGCAGTCCATTTGCTTGAGATTGGCTATGCCACTGGGTAGGGAGCGCTAAATCTTCAATGACCTGTTCAGGATGATCAACTAAAATAGCTCCTTCACGAATCAATTGATGGCAGCCTTGATGGTGTTCACTGTAAATATGCCCTGGAATGGCAAAAATGGTTTTTCCTTGCTCTGCGGCTCTTTGTGCGGTTCCTAGAGAGCCACTTTTTAAGGCTGCTTCTGCAATGACAACCCCTAGACTCAGTGCACTGACGATACGATTCCGCCGTGGAAAATTACGCTGTAAAGGTGGGGTGCTGGGCAGAAACTCTGTAATAATGCAGCCATTATTTTCCAATATTTGTGTGCGGAGCGTTTGATGTTGGGAGGGGTAAGTGAGATCTAAGCCTGTACCTATCACCGCAATTGTACGTTGATGTTTTAATCCACCCTGATGCGCCGCAGCATCAATGCCCTCAGCTAAGCCACTGGTAATGTAAAAGCCTTTTTCTGCCAAGTAATAAGCAAAGTCATACGCGATTTGCTTACCTTGGGGGCTCGGCTTACGACTACCGACGATAGCAACTTGAGCTTGCATTAAGTTTTGTAGATTACCCTGACCAAACAAGACTGGCGGCCGATCTGCATAAGGGAGTAGTTGAGAGGGGTAATTGCTTTCGGTTTCTAGCAAGATAAAATCACAACTGGTTTGGATGTTATGCAGTACACTTTGCAATCTGTTTTGTCCAGCAGGCGTTTGTAGCTCTGCTACACGTTGCAGGTGGCTTTTGTGCAAACCGAGTTTGGACCAAGTATTGATATGAGCTGGAGCAACGGCTTCACTGCTTGAGCCAAAATGAAGTTGTAATTTTTGAAAGCTCGATAAAGAATGCTGAACTAAATACCACAGGGTGATTGTTGCAATCTGTTCATGTGATAATGAGTTCAGCATATATGTACCTTAAAGCAACGGATTATTCATCCACAACCGATGGATAAATATGAGCGCCCAAGTTCATTGGTAACTCACTGTCGAGTACATAAGCATAACTAACGCGGTCAAAGGTTTTGAATACCATGATGTTGCCAATACGCTCAGTTGGAAGCGTAAGTTTTTCATTGGTCTTCGGATCACGGATTTCTTGACCCTTTTGGCTGACCGCGAACACATAGCCTGATTGAACGCCATCCATTGTGCCACGGTCAATGGTTACAACTGAATGCTTCGCTGCCAAACCAATCGAACCTTGAACACGAATCACTTGACCGCCACCAGTCACATCTTGTGCATGTGTTGGGTAGAACAAGGTTGGAAGCATGGCATCATATTCAGGTAGGACACGATAACCACGACGGACTTCAGAATTATATGAGTCTGTAATTTCTAAAGTTGACATGTCATTTTCACCACGGATGGCAATGGCTGAACCAACCTGAGTCAACTCTAAACCTAGATTTTGTTTTTTACCTTCTGCATCCGTCACAATATACGGTTCGCCTTCACGGTAAATCGCGTAGCGCTGACCGACTTGAATGCCTTGACCACGTGCATAAACAGTTTGGCCTTTACCTGCAATGACTCGTTGATCTGCAGCACCGACAATATATGGTGTATCTTTTAATGATTCTTCAGGCAGAATAGTACTGTGTTCTAGCCAGTTCTTAATATATTCAAGTGGAATCACTGGAATTGCATTGTTTAATGATTCAACGCGAGCTTGTGGTTGAAGTTTGGTGCCACCTGCATAACGACGAATAATCCCTTCACAGCCATCGCCTTCGTCTTTGCCAATTATTGGGCGACCTTCATAGGTACACATCAGCAAGCGGTCACCTGGGAAAATCCAGTGCGGGTTTTTAACATGTTTATTACTTGCCCAAATTTCAGGCCAGCGGACAGGATTATTGAGAAAACGTTTAGAAATATCCCACAAGGTATCGCCTTTTTTCACCACATAAACATTTGGTGCATTGGCTTTTAGAGCAGGTGGATTGGTATTTCGAGCAGGTGCTGCATGTGCTGTAGAAATAACGCTTGCTCCAACGCTTACACAAATGGCAAGAGCTAGTATGTGTTGCTTAAACCCCAAGGCACTAAAAGATGGCATGCCCATAAAAACCTTTTTCATTATCATAATTCCTAAAATTATGTATGTAGTTGCGTTATAATAACGATATTACACACATTTTTTTGATCAAGCATTCCCTTCATTTGGTTTTTTGATCAATGGCATAATTGAGGACGCAGTATGGCCTTATTACCTATTTTAAGTTTTCCTGATCCCCGTCTTCGTACCATTGCAGAACCCGTCGAAGAAGTTACTGATGAAATTCGTCAGCTGGCTACAGATATGTTTGAAACCATGTATGAAGCGCCAGGCATTGGACTTGCCGCGACACAAGTTGATCGTCATATTCAGTTAATTGTCATGGACTTGTCTGAACATAAAGACCAACCTTTGGTATTCATTAACCCCAAAGTCACCCCATTGACCGAAGAAACACAGCCCTATGAAGAAGGCTGTCTATCAGTTCCTCAAATATACGATAAAGTTGCGCGTCCGTCACGTGTAAAGATCGAAGCAATTAACCTTGAAGGTCAAGCATTTGAGGTCGAAGCTGACGGACTTCTCGCTGTTTGCATTCAACATGAAATGGATCACTTAAATGGCAAATTATTTGTCGATTATCTGTCGCCGCTGAAGCGTCAACGTGCACGGGAAAAAGTGGAAAAAATCACGCGTCAACGTCAAAAAGACAAAGTAGCCGTAAAACGTTAATTTTTCCTAAATTTCATAAACAAAGCCCAATTTTGATTGGGCTTTGTTATATACTTCGCACGTCCTCAACTTAGGTGGAATGGATTGTTCTTTAGAGCTGCGTTGCTACTGTCTTGTGTAGCCGTGTTTTTACAGATTGCTGTTTTTTTACAGCCTTTGCTTCCGACGCAATATCAAATTGCGCCGGTCTGTGAAACCATTACGCGTGCGCTTTTACTCAAGCCAGTTGAACATCTCAGTTCTCATGCTGAAAAGCATTCCACGCATCATCATGATATGCAGACTCAGCATGAACTCAGTTCACAACATGCTGAACACGATCATCATGATGCCAGTCATCAATGCCAATACTGTACGGTGTACGGTAATTTAGTCTTACCGCCCGATTTAGAGTTGAAATCGGTACTCGATCGTATTCAAGTCCGTTTAGTTGCATTTCAAAAAGCCTTTGTGCATGTTTGGTTTGCGCTACAACAACTTTTCTTACTGCCTCAAGGGCGAGCACCACCACTGTTTGTATAAACCTAGACATTTATTTTTCGGGTCTTAACGGACTCTAGCCTAGTTGTATTTATAGATTTAGTGAGAATAAAAATGGCTCAGCCTACATTCTTTTTACAGCCTCTTGCGGCTGCGATTTCTCTTGCTTGTTTTTCAAGTGTCGTATTTGCCACAGAGACAGAAAGTGCGCATATTTTAGCGCCGATTGTGGTGACAGCTCAGCAGGGCAATGATGCCAATGGCCTCATTGTACATGCCGATCCGAAGCAACCCACGCAGCCAATTCCTGCAGTTGACGGTGCAGCCTACCTACAAAGTATTGTCGGTTTTAACCAGATCAAAAACGGCGGTGCGAATGGCGATGTCACCTTCCGTGGTATGTTTGGTTCCCGTATTAAAATCCTCACCGATGGTACGGAAAACCTAGGCGCATGCCCAGGTCGTATGGATAATCCAGCGTCGTATGTTTCTCCTGAAAGCTACGACAAAATCACGGTCGTAAAAGGGCCGCAAACTGTTCAGTATGCGCATACTGGTTCAGCCGCAACCGTTATTTTTGAACGTGAACCTGAACAGCTCACTTCGGCGAAACCTTATCGTGGACAAGCCAGTGTCATGCTTGGCTCTTATGGTCGTTTAGATCAAAATGTTGAAGCTGCTGTTGGTGATGAAAAGAAATATGCACGTTTAAATGCTAACCGTTCGATTGCAGACAGTTATCAAGATGGAGCGGGCGATACGGTTCCATCGGATTGGGAAAAATGGAATGCAGACCTTGCATTGGGCTGGACTCCGAATGAAGACACATGGATAGAGCTAAAAGGTGGTAAAAGTGATGGTGAGGCTGTTTATGCCGGACGACCAATGGATGGCTCTAAGTTTGCTCGTGAAAGTCTAGGTTTGCATCTGCAAAAGAAAAATGTCAGCGAAGTGATTAAGAAGGTCGAAGCACAAGTTGACTATAGCTATAACGACCATGTTATGGATAATTTTAGTTTACGTACACCACCAATGATGGCTATGGCGATGAATGTGACGCGCCGTACTGTGAATGCACGTGCTGCGATTACGACAGCATGGGAGAAATGGAGTGCTATTTCTGGCTTGGATTCTCAGCATAATCAACATGCTGGAAATATGTATATGCAAGGTGCTTCAGTAATCCCATCCTTGGATGAGGATTTACGTTTCCAATCTTATGGCGCATTCAGTGAATGGACTTATGAATTTAGTCCAGATCAGAAGTTGGTTGCAGGTGCACGTATTGATCAGGTCAAAATTGATGCTTTAGAACTGAGTGATGAACGTAAAGAAACCTTACCAAGTGGTTTTATTCGCATGGAAAATCAGCATCCTGAACATAATGCCAAATCGTATATCGGACTGGGTTATGTAGAGCGCGTTCCAGATTATTGGGAATTATTCAGTACAGCGCATGGCAACACAGGTATGTCAAAGCCGACATTTAACGATCTCGACACTGAAAAAACCTTACAGCTTGATATGGGCTATCAGCAAGAGCATGGCGCATTTAGTTTATGGACATCTGCATATACTGGTTTGATCAACGACTTTATTTTACTCAGTTATCATAACCATTCGACAGGACACGGGCATGGTTCATCTTTTAGTGCAGGTGCTAAAAATGTTGATGCAATAATTGCAGGTGCTGAAGCGGGTATGGGTTACCAATTTACTGATGCGATTCAAGCCGATATTAGTACCATGTATGCATGGGGAGAAATTACGGATAATAATGATCCACTTCCTCAGATTGCTCCTTTGGAAGGCCGTTTCAATCTAAGATACGTACAAGATAAGTATTCTTTAGGCTTATTGTGGCGTGCGGTGGCAAAGCAGGATCGTATTAACCTAAATAAAGGTAATATTGTGGGATATGACACTGGTGAGAGTAAGGGTTTTAGTACACTTGCATTGAATGCAACCTATAAAGTGATGAATGATGTTGATCTAGCTGTGGGTATAGACAATGTTCTTGATAAGACTTATACCGAACACTTAAATAAGTTGGGTGTTGGTGTAGATGGTCAAGTTGGCACTGAACAGTTTAACAATATAGGGCGTAATTATTGGGCACGTATCAGTATGAAGTTCTAAAAATATAGAGTAATCATCGCAACAGCCTGTCTAGAAATAGATGGGCTGTTTTGCTTTGTAAGTTAAAAAATGTTTGATAAAACAGCATGCTGAATAAAGATTCAACAGAAAGTGGCTGAGGAAACAGTAGTTTAAAGATAGCAATTGAGTTGATTTTTAAAATATGTAATATAAAACAATATGTTAGGGTATAAAAATGTATGCCGTACAGGTTGAATTTAAGTGGCTATGAAAATTAGTTAAAATTTATAAAATAAATTTTATATAAATAACAACAACTTAAATTTATGTGAGTTTGAAAAGTAAACATTTGAAAATATTTATTCAGAATAAGTGTTGCAAGTAGTTAGAAATCCTGTAGAATGCACATCCATCGGCGGTGATGAAGATTAAAACTTCTGATAAAACAGCAACTTAGTTGAAATTGATTGAGTTGGGTTTTAGAAAGAGAGTTTAAAATAATTTAAATTACCAGTTGACTTTTAAGAGATTGAGAGTAATATAGCCGACCTAGCTTGATGGTGACGAACCATTGAGAAGATCA
>NZ_JBIQOD010000025.1:0-38465 GCF_044130335.1 Acinetobacter halobius | reverse complement strand
GGTGAACTTATTTGAAAGGAAACCATTGAAGGCTCTGTTTTTACCTGACAAAAAGTGGAATAAGCAAGAAGAACCTCAACTGAGGTTCTTCTTGTGATATTTGTGGGACAGCAGTGCGCTAAGGCGTCCTTTTTTAATATCAGTTTAGCATTTTAAAAAATCATAAATTATTTGTGACAGGTGAAGTAGTGATTCAAACATTACACTTATCACTCCAATAGAAGCAGTACAGATATAGTCTGAGTCATACAATAAAGCAGTGCTTTCTTGTATTACTCAGGGTGCTGGGTTTGGCTGTTGCTGATGAATGGCTTGAATACCTTGTAAAACCTCTTCTGATAAATCAATCTCAAAAGCTTGAATATTTTCTTTTAGTTGGTTTAAGTTTGTTGCGCCAATAATAGTACTGGTCACAAAGAACTGTTGTTTGATAAAGGCTAAAGCCAGTTGTGTAGGTGTTAAACCATGTTGTTCAGCCAGTTGAGCATACTGTTCCGTTGCCCATTCACTCTCAGGGTTGCTATAACGACTAAAGCGACTAAAAAGAGTTACTCTAGCATTCGCTGGGCGCGCGCCATTGCGGAATTTTCCCGTGAGGTAACCAAAAGCGAGTGGGGAGTAGGCGAGTAAACCAACGCCTTCATATTTCGCAATTTCAGACATCCCAATTTCGTAAGTGCGGTTGAGTAAGTTGTAAGGGTTTTGCACACTTACAAATTTAGACAGACCAAGTTGCTCTGCAATCTGTAAAAATTTCATGGTTCCCCATGGCGTTTCATTAGACAAACCAATATAACGGATACGACCTTTTTGAATTTCAGCTTCGAGCGCAAGTAAAGTTTCTTCTAGAGATGTTACGGTTTTGGTGCTGTGAGCTTCATCATTTTCATAGCCTAATTTGCCGAAAAAGTTGGTCGGACGTTGTGGCCAGTGTAATTGGTACAAATCAATATAATCGGTCTGTAAACGCTTTAGATTGTCATCTAGCGCAGAAGAAATGTCGTTGGCATTAAAACGGGTTTGTCCGTCACGAATATGACTGCCACCTTGAGATGGGCCAGCAATTTTAGAAGCTAAAAAAAGTTTGTCACGTCCCCCACGCTGCGCAATCCATTGTCCAATAATGACTTCCGTTGCGCCTTGCGTTTCAGGCTTGGGTGGAACTGGATACATTTCTGCAGTATCCCAAAAATTGATGCCTTGTGCTAAAGCATAGTCAAGTTGCTCAAAGGCTTCAGCTTGCGTATTTTGTTCACCAAAGGTCATGGTGCCGAGACAAATTTCAGGAACCAAAATGCCTGTATTGGCTAAGGGTTTAAATTGCATTCAACATTTCCTTTATGGACTGTGCTTTGGGGTCGAATAAGATTAAACAATTATCAACAGTAGGTTAAATCACTATTTTTACAAAGTTTGTCACGATTTTGTCAAAGCAGTTACGAATTGAAGGCATAAAAAAAGCAAATCCGAAGATCTGCTTTTGGCTGTATCAGCTACGAAGAATAAATTTTATTCTTCGTCATCATAATCTTCAGCATGGGCTTTGGATTCTTCTAAAGAGGCATCAAAAATTAAGATAGCTTTACCATCAGTCTCAATCATCCCTTGGTCTTCTAATGTTTTTAAAACACGACCAACCATCTCTCGCGAGCAACCAACGATGCGACCGATCTCTTGACGCGTAATACGGATTTGACGGCCATTAGGTAAGATCATTGCTTCTGGTTGAGCAGATAAGTCAATAAGACAACGTGCAATACGACCTGAAACATCAATAAATGCAAGGTCAGTGACTTTACGCGTGGTGTTTTTTAGACGACGCACAAGCTGTGCAAAAACTGCATAGCTGAGGTCTGGGTATTGTTTGCTCAATTCATGGAAGTTTTCATAAGTCACTTCAGCAATTTCACAAACGTCACGTGTACGTACTTCAGCAGTACGCTGTGAATTTGCTTCGAATAGACCCATTTCACCAAAAAAGTCACCCGCATTTAAATACGCAACAACAATTTCGCGTTCATCGTCTTCACGCAAAATAATAGAGACCGAACCTTTTAAAATCAAATATAACGATTTAGATTCTGAGCCAGCATCTACGATCGTTGTGCGCTTTGGATAACGATTAATATATGCGCGTTTTAATAGTGCTTTCACTGACTCTGGGAGTTGACCTGGAGACAGCGCATCAGTGCTTAATTGTGAAAAGCTTGAAGTCATGCTAACGGTTCCGAAAATGGATAAATTATAGATCGCACAGACCTAGAGTGAACTTGTCACACAGTCAGAGCTGAAATTCCTTATCAACTCAATTTATGGTAGTGTACAGGTACTTCGTCAATTTATAGCTTTTTTTAGGTAGTTGCAATGCAAACAACTGTTCATTGGTTAGAGAATGTTGCTTTCGAAGCAAAAACTCAAAGTGGTCACAGTGTCATCATGGATGGTTCACCCGAATATGGTGGTGAAAACCGTGGTCCAAGACCAATGGAATTGATCCTGACAGGACTCGGAGGTTGTGCTTCTTTTGACATCGTGACTATCCTTAAAAAATCACGTCAAGAAATAACGGATGTTCGCTGTGAACTCAAGGCAGAGCGTGCAGATAGCATCCCCGCAGTGTTCACAAAAATTCACTTACATTTCGTGATTACTGGTCATGCAGTGAAGGAAAAACAAGTCGCAAAAGCTGTGGAATTATCGGCAGAAAAGTACTGTTCTGCGAGCAAAATGTTGATGGATGGTGGCGTAGAAATCACCCATGATTTTGAGATTATTGAAGCAAATTAATCCCTGACTTTTAAGTCATTTGAGGCTGATCTGATGATCGGCCTTTTTCATGCTTCACGCTTTTGTTTTCATTCCGTAAACTGGTACACAGTTCGTTACATGGATAAATAGAAAAAAGAGTTGTTTGTTTGTCTAATAATTGATCAAATGATTCTAGGTTTAGCCCATTTAAATCTATCGGCCATTTCGCTTTGACAAAAAATGCAAGCTTATGCTTGAAAAATGTACATGGGGAACCCATATTATGATTAAGTTCTATTTGTTTGTTGTTAAGATAAACTAATGAAAAATAAAATAAAATGTAGAAAAGTTAATTAAATTTGAATTGAATTCTGAGTATTCGTTCCCATATATCCATCAAGTTCAAAATTTGTTGTGAGGAAAACAAGAATGCGATTTGAAAAATTCACAAACCGCTTACAGCAAGCTCTTTCAGATGCTCAATCACTTGCAATGGGGAAAGACCATACCGCAATTGAGGGAATTCATATTTTATCAACCTTGTTGGAAGAAACCTCAAATCTGAGTTTGTTGCAACAAGCAGGTGCTAATCTGCCTGAATTACAAGCCAAATTAAAGCAAGCCCTTGCTGATGCGCCAACTCTGTCGAATCCGACAGGTGATGTCAACCTCAGTGCAGACGCTGTCAAAGCATTGAATTTGGCAGATAGTTTTGCGCAAAAAGCAGGTGATGAGTTTTTATCTACTGATTGGGTAATACAAGCTTTAGCTGAAGTAGGTGCAACCAAAACCTTATTAAATAGTGTGGGTGTTAAACCAGACCACCTGCGCCAAGTCATTTTAAAAATTCGAGGTGATGAGAAAGTCATGAGCAACAATCATGAAGATCAACGCGATTCTCTGAATAAGTACACGATTGATTTAACTGAGCGTGCATTGGCAGGGAAATTAGATCCTGTTATTGGGCGTGATGATGAAATTCGTCGTACCATCCAAGTGTTGTCACGTCGTACTAAAAATAACCCAGTGTTGATTGGTGAACCTGGGGTGGGTAAAACTGCAATTGTAGAAGGTTTAGCTCAGCGAATTATTAACCGTGAAGTGCCTGAAAGTTTACAAGGTAAACGAGTTTTATCTTTGGACTTGGGGTCTTTGCTTGCTGGTGCTAAATACCGCGGCGAGTTTGAAGAGCGCTTAAAAGCAGTATTGAAAGATTTAGCAAAACAAGATGGTGAAGTCATTTTGTTTATTGATGAATTACACACACTGGTAGGCGCAGGTAAGGGCGAGGGCGCGATGGATGCAGGTAATATGCTAAAACCTGCTCTCGCACGTGGTGAGCTACGTTGTGTGGGTGCGACGACCTTAGACGAATATCGCCAATTCATTGAAAAAGATGCCGCATTAGAACGTCGCTTCCAAAAAGTCTTGGTCGATGAGCCGAGTGTAGAAGACACTATTGCGATTTTACGTGGCTTGAAAGAACGCTATGAAGTGCACCATGGTGTAAAAATTTTAGACTCTGCCATCATTGCAGCAGCGAAAATGTCACATCGTTACATCACCGACCGTCAATTGCCAGATAAAGCGATTGATTTGATTGATGAAGCGGCTTCTCGTATCAAAATGGAGCTAGATTCTAAGCCTGAAGCGTTGGATAAACTTGAACGCCGTTTAATTCAATTGAAACTGCAACTTGAAGCAGTGAAAAAAGATGAAGATGTTGGCAGCCGTGCGGAAGTTGTACATCTTGAAAAGCAAATTAGTGAAGTTCAACGTGAATACAATGACTTGGAAGAAGTCTGGAAAGCTGAGAAAACTTTAGTTGAAGGCACCAAACAAGTTCAGGCTGAATTGGATCAGGCCCGTATTGCGTTGCAAAAAGCACAGCGTGAAAATGACTTAGGCGAAATGTCTCGTCTTCAGTATGGTGTGATTCCAGAGTTGGAAAAACGCCTCAATGAAGAAGAAGTGGTGGAGGAGAAAGAGGAGCCGAAACTACTACGTAACAAAGTTACTGACAACGAAATTGCAGAAGTTGTTAGTGCTGCAACGGGTATTCCTGTGGCAAAAATGATGCAAGGTGAACGTGAGAAACTTCTCCATATGGAAGAGTTCTTGCATAATCGTGTCGTTGGGCAGAATGAGGCTGTGGTTGCAGTATCCAATGCGGTTCGTCGTTCGCGTGCTGGCTTATCTGATCCGAACCGACCGAGCGGCTCGTTCTTATTCTTGGGTCCAACGGGTGTTGGTAAAACAGAGTTGACTAAAGCACTGGCAAACTTCTTGTTTGATAGTGATGATGCCATGATTCGAATTGACATGTCTGAATTTATGGAAAAACACTCGGTCAGCCGTTTGGTGGGTGCGCCTCCAGGTTATGTGGGCTATGAAGAAGGTGGTGTCTTAACCGAAGCTGTACGCCGTAAACCGTATAGTGTGGTGTTATTTGATGAAGTGGAAAAGGCACATCCAGATGTGTTTAACATCTTGCTCCAGGTATTGGATGATGGTCGCTTAACAGATTCGCAAGGTCGTGTGGTTGACTTTAAAAATACTGTAATTGTGATGACATCTAATCTTGGTTCAAGTGATGTACGCGAGTTGGGTGATAATCCATCTGATGAAGAAGTGCGAGCAGTAGTCATGAATGCCGTGACGCAACATTTCCGTCCAGAGTTTATCAACCGTATTGATGAGTTGGTGGTGTTCCATTCACTCAAAAAAGCACAAATTCGAGGTATCGCAGATATCCAATTGGATCGTTTACGTGCTCGTTTGGTTGAAAAGGACATGCGTTTAACAGTCGATGATCATGCTTTTGATTTGTTGATTGATGCTGGTTTTGACCCTGTATATGGTGCGCGTCCACTGAAACGTGCCATCCAACAGCAAGTTGAGAATAGTTTGGCGCAAAAAATATTGTCTGGTGAATTTGTTGCTGGAGACAATATTGTTGTCACAGCGCAAGATGGTCAACTCAGCTTCGATAAAGTAAAAATGAATTAACCATTCAAATGATTAATTTTATTTGTTGAGATTAAAAAACCCAGCTTCGGCTGGGTTTTTTATGGCAGGATAGAAGTGTTAGAAGGTGACATTTTTAAGCATAAATGTGACGTAGGTTTTCACATTTATGTGATGAATATGGCATCTAAGTGCTTTATTTGCAAAATAATTATCTTTATTTAAAAATTGTCTTTATAATTTATTTTAATAAAAAGTAAATAAATTGAGATAGAGAAAATGAGTCAATTAAAGTGGGGTGTTGGGGGCGTATTGACGCTGGCTGTGGTCGCAGTTGGTGGTAATCTTTATGCAGATAAAAGTCTAAAGGATTATTATCAACAGGGCACTAAACAATCGAATAATTTGAATTTGCAGTATCAACAATTCCAAATGGGTGCTTTAAAAGGGAGTGCGAAATGGAGTGCCGAATTAGTACCAGATCCGTGTAAACCCAAAGACGTAGTTAAATTAAGTGGTCAAGATAATATTCAGCGTAGTTGGAATGGATATGCGATCCAGTCGGATATTAAAATTACTCAGGCATCAGGAGCACTCCAATCTTTGTTGAAGGAACCACTCAAAGTTGATACGAAAGTCAATTGGTTAGGCACCATGAATAGTGTATTGACTACACCAGTGATTACCCGCAATGAAGCTCAACTCCAGTCTAGATTAGATCCAATGACGTTGCGGTTTCGAGCAAAGCCGATAGAACAACAGCTTAAGATACTGGATTTACAGCTTGAAATTCCAAATTTCACGATTACCGAGCCCAATATGCATATGCAAATGGTGGGGTTAAAGCTAGTAACCAACCAAGGGCTCAATGGCGAATATCTTGAAGCAGGTGAAAGCAAAATCCAGATGGATCTGCTGAAAATGTCAGATCGAGATATCAATAAACCCATTAGTGCTGAAATTAAAAATTTTAGTCTAGAAACGCAAAGCAAATTGACGGATCGGGTTTTAAACACTGAGATGATGCTACGCTTAGATGAAATGAAAATGCCTGCCGCACCTGCAATTCAAAATCTACAGTTTAATTTTAATGTACTCGATGTGAATCGACAAAAAATGCAGGCGCTGTTTGATATTGTGGCGAAAAGTGAAAATAGTTGCTTAGCCAAAGAGACTGTGGAAAAAGATATGGAGCCTGCTTTATTAGCCGTGATCAATGAAGGTTTCCGCTTTGAATCCAAAGAGAGCCAGTTTGCTATCGGAGATGGTGTTGCTCAGGCGAATGTGACGGGGCGTATTATGCCGAGTCACCAATCGACTGTGATGGGAATGGTGAAAATGATGCCAAGTTTAATGGAATATAAAGCAGATGTTCAGTTTGATAAAAATATGATCTCGCGCATCATGAATAATTATCTGCAAAAAGGTGGGATAACGATGTCTGATCAAGAAGTTGAAAGCATGCTTTCGACAATGCAAAGTTCAGGTCAGGTGAAACGCGAAGGTAATACTATGAAAATGTCAGTTGAATACAAATATGGGCAAACCAATTTTCTCACTGAATAATGCAAAATATGTTGCTGTAGCAAATAAAAGGGGACGTATTTCGTCCCTTTTTATCTTTGAAAATTGTCCAATGTAAAATTTAATGAAGATGAAATATGAGATCAGGTTTCATCTTTAATGCATTAATTTTTTGGATGGGTGATTTTCCATGCCCGGTGGATTTTTTGATTACGTTTGAAATCAGGCCCAATGGTTTCACTGGTGATTTCTTCGACATCAAAGAACGCCAAAATTTCTTCGTCCATTTCAAAGCCACGGTAGTTGTTTGAAAAGTACAAAGTACCATCTGTGGTTAAACGGTTCATGGCGCGTTTAAGCAATGATAAATGGTCACGTTGTACATCAAAGGTACCGTAGAACTTTTTTGAGTTTGAGAAAGTTGGTGGGTCAATAAAGATCAGATCATACTGTTCATGACCTTCTTTCAACCACTCAAAACAGTCGCTGGCAAAGAACTGGTGTTGTTCATCGGCATGATCGACCGTTAAGCCATTCAAGACGAAGTTTTCTTTAGACCAACTCAAATAGGTGTTTGACAGATCGACGCTGGTTGTACTTGCTGCACCACCTAAAGCTGCATGTAAGCTGGCTGTAGAGGTATAACTGTACAAGTTCAAGAAGTGCTTACCACGCGCTTCTTGTGCAATACGTAGACGGATTTGACGGTGGTCTAAGAACAAGCCAGTATCTAGGTAATCGGTTAAGTTGACTAAGATTTTTGCTTTGCCTTCTTGTACGATAAAACGTTTCGAAGCTGTACTTTGTTTGGTGTACTGGTTTTTACCTTCTTGGCGAGCACGTGTTTTGATAAAGATCGCATCACGGCCTAAACCTGTTACTGCACGAATCGCCTGTAAAGCAAGGTTGAAACGTTTCTTGGCTTTTTCAGGATCAATTTTTTTCGGTGGTGCGTACTCTTGGACGTGGAGACGATCACCATACAAATCGACTGCGACGTTAAAGTCAGGAAGATCAGCATCATATAAACGCAAACAGTGAATGTTCTCTTTCACTGCCCATTTCTTTAAAGTTTGCATGTTCTTTTGCAAGCGGTTAGCAAAGTCTTCAGCGCCTTCAATTGCTTCAAACTGTTGTGGCTGCCATGTTTCCAAGAAAGGTTTAACTACTGCCACAGGCTTAACACAACCTGAACGCACATAAATTGGCAGTTTACCATTCATCAAGCGCATGGTTTGCGGGTCGTTCAGCGCCAATACATCGGCTTGCTCAACGGCTGCGGCGATGACTGCTGCCGTTTGATTTGGGAAGTTTTTTTGCAATAAAGCAGATAAGCCTAAATATAAAGCACGGTTAGACGCTTTATCGCCTAAGCGCTCACCATAAGGCGGGTTGGTCACAATAAAGGCTGTTTTTCCTTCCGCTTCGAAGTTTGGCCAATCTGCCAAAGTCCGTTCTTCGATTTGAATGTGGTCGAGTAGACGTTCAAATCCTGCAGCGATGATGTTTTGTTTGGTGGCTTTTACTGCTTCCCAGTCAGCATCAAAAGCATAGAACTTAGGGAGTGGTTGCTCCAAAGCTGCTTGATGGCGATCAGCTGCTTCCGCTTTGATGCTTATCCATAGTTCGTGATTATGACCATTCCAACCATTGAAACCGAAACGACGGACTAAGCCGGGTGCACGGTCTGTCAGCATCATCAACGCTTCAATAATGAATGTCCCTGAACCACACATTGGATCGAGGAAAATATCGGGTCTTTTTGACAGCAGCTTGGCTTTTTGTAAAATCGCAGCCGCTAAGTTCTCTTTAATTGGGGCATCGGTCATATAACGACGGTAGCCACGTTTATGCAGTGAGTCACCAGATAAGTCTAAACAGTAGGTGTGTTCAGTTTTGCCTGCGAGTGCATAAATGGTAATTTCAGGTTGCTTAATGTCAATACTTGGGCGCTTACCCACAGCTTCCATAAACGAATCGACGATACCGTCTTTTACACGTAGCGTTGCAAACTGGCTGTTGACCTTAATTTCACGTTCAATATGTAAACGTACAGCAAAGGTACTTTGTGGTGCAAAAATCAGAGACCAATCAAAATTGATTGCACCTTCATAGAGCTCTTCAGCAACATCACGTGCATCATGACTACGTTCTAATTCGTGGACGTGAATAGGCGTGAGTACACGTGATGCAAGACGCGACCACATACAAATGCGATAGGCATGCTCAAGAGTGCCTTTGAAAACTAAACGCCCAGGGAAACGTTCAATGTTTTGAACACCTAAACCTTCTAATTCTTCTTGGAGTAAGGTTTCTAACCCATCAGCACAAGTAACCCAATAGCTGCTTAAACGTGAAGCGGTATTCATAAATTTGAGAGACCAAAATAAAACAAAATAAACTCGCTAAAGTTTAACGTATTTTGCCTCTGAATGGTTTTTTTAATGTGCTTCTAGCTTTAGGAAATAGCAAAATAAATGAATTGCCATGTGAACAATAACGTTTTTGGTACGCATTTTGCTAAATCCTTGCAAGTTTAATTTATTGAATGATTTTTATAAGTCATCAGTAAATATTTTTCATTTGAAAGGGGAAGAATATGTCGACCAAGTTAGACCGAGGTGTAGTAAGTCATGCTGATACTTTTTCAATTGCAACTTTACTTTATGCACGTCTTCGCCGTGTATCGGGGCGCGTAATTGATGTGCTTTATTTAGTTGAAAATCCAAGTTATGCGCGTCAAATGGCGGAGTTGGCTTTAAGCACAGAGGATGCCGAATTGATTCGTTTGGTGAGCCGTTTAGATAGTGTTATGGACTTATTCAACTATGAGGAACCAGAAGCTATCGAGAAACCAAAAAACATGAATAACAGTCGCTATGAGTCAGGAGCAACCGAAGAAGAAATTTACCGAGCTCAAGTGTCGCATCACTATATTGGTGCTTTACGATAACAATCATTCAAATTTGATCAGCTCTCGAAAGAGGGCTTTTTTATAGCGATGCGAAACGTATCGGTGAAAGAATGTGCAATGTGCTAGATGATCCTCAATGGATTTGAGTAAAATTTTGAGAAAATAGATGCTAAAAAATGTTTAATTTAACTAATTGAAATAATAAATAAGAATTTCATAATCTTAGTTTTGAAGCCGATGATAATTAAGGCAATTGTTTTAAACTGAGGTCCAAATCAAAAAGAAAATCTGTATAATGCGTTAACTTAACGTAGAAGGAATCTCTCATGCACTTGGCAGCACTGCATACTCCGAGTCAGATTCAACTCAACCAAGATGGTCATCTCAAACACTTCCTTACCATCGAAGGTCTTTCTAAAGAAACTCTTACAAAAATATTGGACACTGCGCAGTCCTTTTTTAATGACCAAAATCAGCTGATGACGAACAACCTCTTAGAAGGTCGAACGGTCATGAATCTCTTCTTTGAAAACTCAACCCGTACTCGTACCACTTTTGAAGCTGCTGCAAAACGTCTTTCTGCAAATGTATTAAATATTGATATCGCACGTTCGAGTACTTCCAAAGGTGAGACGCTAAGAGACACTTTGTGGAACTTAGAAGCGATGGCGGCAGATATTTTTGTGGTACGTCATTCATCGTCAGGTGCCGCACATTTCATTGCCCAAACTGTTTGTCCACATGTCGCAATTATTAATGCAGGTGATGGTCGTCATGCACATCCAACACAAGCCATGTTGGACATGTTAACCATTCGCCGTGAAACCAAAAAGAAATTTGAAGATATTTCAATTGCTATCATTGGTGATATTAAACATTCACGCGTTGCACGTTCAGATGTTGCTGCATTACAAACTTTGGGCTGTAAAGACATTCGCGTGATTGCACCGAATACACTGTTGCCCTATGGTTTTGATGAATATGGTGAAGGTGTACGCCTCTTTAATAACATGGAAGCAGGGATTAAAGACTGCGATGTGATTATTACCCTACGTATTCAAAATGAACGTATTGATTCGCCTGCGCTGTCATCTCAAGCTGAATTCTATAAAATGTACGGTTTAAACAAAGAACGCCTTGCGATGGCGAAACCTGATTGCATCGTGATGCATCCGGGGCCTATGAACCGTGGTGTAGAGATTGATTCCAGTATTGCCGATGGCCCACAGTCGGTGATTTTAAATCAGGTGACCAACGGGATTGCAGTACGTATGGCAGTTTTGGCGCTTGCAATGCAAGGTCAACTGCAAGAGCAAGGTTTGTTAGACGCGATTGCGGTGTAAGGAAATAAGTCATGACTGTTGTAAAAATTGAAAATGTACGTGTTCTTGACCCAATTCATCAAACAGATACGGCTCAAACGGTGTATATCGAGAATGGCAAATTGGTTGCTGAAACAGCCAATGTCACTGAAACAATTGATGGTCAAGGCAAGTGGTTGATGCCAACCATGGTGGACTTATGTGCACGCCTACGTGAGCCAGGTCAGCAACAGCACGGGACATTAAAATCAGAAGGTCGTGCTGCGCGTGAAAATGGTATTTTGCATGTGTTTACACCGCCAGACTCAAAACCGATTGTGCAAGACAATGGTGCTTTGATTCATGGTCTGATGGAAAAAGCCATGTTGGATGGCGGTATTTATCTAGAAGTGATTGGTGCCCAAACCCAAGGCTTACAAGGCAAGCAACCTGCAAATATGGCAGGTTTGAAAAAGGGCGGTTGTACGGCAGTGTCAAATGCCAATGCGCCTTTTGCAGATGATGATGTTGTACTACGTACTTTAGAGTATGCAGCAGGCCTAGGCATGACTGTGGTGTTTTATGCAGAGGAACCACAAATTGCCAAAGATGGTTGTGTGCACGAGGGTTTCGTTGCATCCCGTCAAGGTTTGCCGATGATTCCTGCAATTGCTGAAACCATTGCGATTGCCAAGTATTTGTTGATGATTGAAGCAACGGGTGTTCGTGCACACTTTGGTTTGCTGTCTACAGGTGCTTCTGTGAATTTGATCAAGATTGCTAAAGATAAAGGCCTGCCAGTCACTTGCGATGTGGCGATGCATCAACTGCACTTAACAGATCAGTTGATTGATGGTTTCAACTCACTTGCGCATGTTCGTCCACCACTACGTGCTGAGTCAGATAAAGAGTTCCTTCGCCAAGGTGTGAAAAATGGTGTGATCGACGCAATTTGTACCCATCATGAACCATTGAGCAGTTCTGCAAAGCTAGCGCCATTTGCTGAAACACAGCCAGGCATTAGCGCTTTTGATACCTATGTGGCTTTCGGTGTGCAATTGGTACGCGAAGGTTTATTTAGTCCTTTGGAATGGGTTGAGAAAGTCACAACTGCACCAGCAACAGTAGCAAATATGCTTGAACGTTGGACTGTTGAAGCAGGCTGGGTATTGGTTGACCCAGAGTTAGATTGGATTGTGAATAAAGACAATATTTTGTCGCAAGGGAAAAATACACCTTTAATCAATCAAGTCGTGAAAGGTAAAGTTATAAAAACTTTTATTTCTTAAGTTCCAGCTTATATTTCAAAATCGACTAAAAAGTCAGCTTAGGCTGGCTTTTTTATTGATTTGACGAAAAGTAATGTAAATACAATATTTTACAAAGTACAAAAAATGAGCAGATAAACTAAAAAATGACAATGAAAACAATGCGAAAAAAGTGGGGGTAAGATTTCATGAATGTCGATTTTATGGATTTACTAAAACAAAATGTCTCTGCTATTGTTTTAGAAGGGGATACACAACATTTACTTGAAAAAAATCAAGCAATTCAATCTTTTTTACCTATTTTACTGTCTGTATTGAAGTCAAAATCTGAGTTAATTTCTGCATTTCAACAGCAGCTCAACCCACGTTTAAATGATGCTTTTGCATCACATATAGGGTTGAAGCAACAATTTCTCGAACAAGTGAGGGGGAGTGCCCCTACCGATGAAATTGAAAGTACCTTGAGCCGTTCGATTACACCTGCCTTGGCATTTTTAACGACAGAGGCAGGTTCTTCTGAACCCGAAGCGATTTTACATTTGCTACAGGTGAATGCTGCTTCTATTAACAATGCACTGCCTGAGTGGGCAAGAGCATTACTGTCTGGATTAGGGGTAAATCCTTTACAGGGGCAGGCTACACATGTCTCACCTACAAGTGTCTATAGCTCTAAATCAGAAGAAAAACGCTCTTTTTTACTGCCAGTCTTTGCTTTGATTATTTTAGCTGCGTTGTTCGCGTTTATTTTTAGAACCTGTACAGATAAAACAGATTCAGAAATAACACCTGCCAATAACGTGAGCGCCAGCCAACCTGCAAAATTTCAAATCACAACTGGGGCGACAGGGGATCTGGTGACTTGCCAAATTTTATCGGGGAATGCCAGCTATGTTGAAATTTTGCAAAAGGAAGTGAAGCAAACTTTTAACAACAGCATTGGATGTGGGGTTGATACACAGAATATTTATCATACCGCGTTTATTGATCAAGACGTGATCCCCAGTGTTTTGCGTACCCTAAAAGGTGTGCCAAATGTTAACCTTACTTGGTTGGGTGATCAGCTCTCAATTCAAGCCAACGATCCAGCCAATGCAGCTAAAATAGTAGATCAAATTAAACCTTTATTAAGGGATATGAAGCTTACAACACAGCAACCACTAGATGTGAATCGTGCAATTGATACCAGTATTAGTGATGCTGAACGTGCATTAGCTGAAATTAACCCAGCGCAAATTCGAGCATTAGATGTTGCGACTGCATTAAATTTGCAAATTATCAACTTTGACACGGCTTCATCTACAGTTCCCGATGCCAATAAGTCGATTTTGGATCAGGCAGCGGCTCTAATGCAAAAAGCACCTCAAGCCAAACTGACAGTGATAGGACATACTGATGCAACAGGAGATGCGAGTATCAATAAAACCTTGTCGCAAAACCGTGCGCAAGCTGTTGTGGATTATTTAATTTTTAAAGGTGTCGATCCTGCACAGCTTCGAGCGATCGGTTATGGGCAAGAAAAGCCAATTGCAGATAATCAAACCACTGAAGGTAAGTTTAAAAACCGCCGCATTGAGTTTGAAGTTTTAAATACGGACACTGGTGTCGTACGTGAAATAGGCGAAAGTGGTGTTGAAAAGGTTAATTAAAAGGTATTTAAACCCTGCTTAGGCAGGGTTATTTTATTTATATACTCGCGTAAAGCTTTATTTTTTGGTTAAATACGCAGCGAAAACAACGACCTTATGGTTTATAACAATGATGAAGAAAACAATTTTTGCCAGCTTAATCTTGAGCAGCTTATTTTTGAGTGCTTGCAATCGTTCAGAGAACAAAACAGAAACAGCTGCTGAGACGCAAGATATGTCGGATTGGAGTTGTACAGCCCCTGCCAATGTCGAACAAATTCAAGCACATTTAAAAACGGAATATTTAAAAGCCTTAGACCGCCGTTTACGTGATAGTCGTGAATATGAGGCAGATGAAAAACTATTAGCGCAAATTAATAAAGGCATTCGTTTTGAAATTAAAGGCATTTCAACAATCACAGAAAAACCAGAAACAGCAAAGCAGTTGGACTGTGAAAGCCAGTTGGTGGTGATTTTCCCGAAAGGTTTACAGAAACGTGCTGAAAATGCATTTTTAGCGCGTCCATGTGAAGAGTGTGAAGATGGTTATCAAAGTACTCTACGCGATGTCCTAGAAGATGGTGAATACTCACTCCGTTTGGACAATGATCAGCTACAAGGCGCATTTAGCTATAACATCATAAAAACAGATAAAGAGGGCATTAGCCTCAACGTACCTAATCAAAATGGTGTGATTGATGGTGTGGTTCTCGTAACACAAAATGCAGTGCAGTTTGCAGCCTATGAAAAAGAAAATGCAGAAATCCAAGCGAATATGAAGCAGTATAACGAGCAAGAAGTTGCGCAGATGGAACTGGCTCAAAAAGCCATGAATATCCGTAAAAAAGAACTGGATGCAGACCAAGTTAAAGTGGTGGAACGCCTGAATCAAACTTGGGATAACTTGACTGAGGAACAAAAACAGCAGCTACAACAAGACCAAACCGAGTGGTTTGAAAAACGTGATGTAGACTGTAAAGTGATTTCTCAGAAAAGTGTCTACCAAATGGCGGATAGTGAAAAAGAAACCTATCAAAAGCAGTCACAATATTGGGATGATGCGTTACGTGCCCAAGATCAACAATTGCAATATACCAAGTGCTTTAACCAAAAAACGACCGAGCGTGTTGTGTATTTAAATAATGTGTTTAATTAAGTAGCCTACACTATAAGTACACTTTTTGAGTATTTGTAGAATAAGAAAAGGACGAAGAGAATTCGTCCTTTTCTTATTTGGATTAAGTTTTATCTTTGGTTTAGTTTAAAAATAGCAGGCATTTATTCATGTATGGGAACCATACCTTTAAAAACAGGATCGCTGCTTTAAAGGCATAGGATTATTTTTCTATTGTATAAATGATGTCGAATTAGCGGATGAGGGGAACACCTGTCACTTTTTGAATGTCTTCAAAACTGACATCTTTCGCCAGTTCAACTAATTTCACACCTTCCTGAGTAATGTCCATGACACCGAGGTCAGTAATTACGCGATGTACGACATTTTTACCTGTCAGGGGCAGGCTACACTGCTCGACAATTTTTGGTGTACCATCTTTTGCAGAGTGTTCCATGAGCACCACCACTTTTTGCACTCCAGCAACCAAATCCATTGCGCCGCCCATGCCTTTGACTTTTTTGCCTGGAATCATCCAATTAGCTAAATCGCCATTTTGTGAGACTTCCATGGCACCTAAAATGGCGATGTTGACATGACCTCCACGGATCATGGCAAAAGAATCTGCACTAGAGAAAAATGCAGCGCCCTGACGTGCGGTAACGGTTTGTTTTCCAGCATTGATTAAATCGGCATCGACCGTTTCGGCTGTTGGAAACTCGCCAATACCCAATAACCCATTTTCAGACTGCAACCAGACGTTGACGTTTTCAGGAATATAGTTGGCCACCAGTGTAGGTAAGCCGATGCCCAAATTGACATAAAAACCATCTTCCAGCTCAAGTGCTGCACGTTGTGCCATTTCATTACGAGACCAAGCCATGGGTTAAGCCTCCTCTTTTAATGTGAGTTGTTCGATACGTTTTTCAGGGTTTGCATTCAGCACAATCCGATTGACATAAATACCTGGCAGGTGAATCTGGTCTGGGTCTAAAGCGCCAATTTCAACAATTTCCTCAACTTCGACAATGCAGACTTTTCCAGCCATCGCACATACAGGGTTAAAGTTTTGTGCGGTTTTACGGAAAGTTAAGTTACCTGCAGTATCGGCCTTGTATGCCTTCACGAGTGCAATATCAGCGGTGAGCGAGTTTTCTAGAATATAAGGCTTGCCATTAAACTCACGCTCTTCTTTGCCTTCGGCAATGAGTGTACCTACACCTGTTGCGGTAAAGAAGGCGGGGATACCTGCACCTCCAGCACGGAGTTTCTCTGCCAGTGTGCCTTGAGGGGTGAGCTCCACTTCAAGTTCACCACTTAAAAACTGACGTTCAAATTCTTTGTTTTCACCCACATAAGAAGCAATCATTTTTTTGATTTGTTTGCTTTCTAATAAGAGACCTAAGCCGAAACCATCGACGCCTGCATTGTTTGAAATACAGGTAAGGTTTTTCACGCCCGTTTGTTTTAAGGCCGCAATCAGACTTTCTGGAATACCGCATAAGCCAAAGCCACCAACCGCTAGGGTTTGACCATCTTGAACCACATCTTGTAGTGCATCCTTTGCACTTGAATAAACTTTATTGACCATAGTGTTCTCGTTATTAATTGAATGGTTTAGGCACAGCGCTTTTGCCAGTAGGCATTGGCATAATTAGATGGATTGGTACGTTGTAGTACTTGGCTGATGTTTTGGCTGGCAATCATCAGTGCATCAAGATCAATCCCTGTGTCATAGCCCATATTGGAGAGTAGGTAGTAAAGGTCTTCTGTGGAAACATTGCCCGATGCACCTTTGGCATAAGGGCAGCCGCCTAAACCAGCAATGGACGAGTCAAATACACGAATGCCTTGTTCTAAAGACTGGTAAATATTGGCAATGGCCATGCCATAAGTATTATGAAAATGTCCTGCTAAACTCGCGGCATCCATTTCAGCTAAACACGCCTGCCAGACTTTTTTCACACGATCAGGGGTCGCTGTGCCAATCGTTTCACCTAAGGACACTTCATAGCAGCCCATGTCCAGCAAACGTTGACTGACGTGCGCTACTTTGCTCGGCGCAATTGCACCTTCATAGGGGCAGTCCACAATACAAGACACATAACCACGCACTTTGAGGTGATGAGCTTTCGCTGCAGTCATGATGTCTGCGAATTTTTCAAAGCTTTCATCAATGGAGCAATTGATGTTTTTTTGAGTGAAGCTTTCGGAGGCTGCGGTAAAAACAGCAACCTCCTGACAGCCGACAGCCAATGCAGACTCAAACCCTTTTAAGTTCGGAGTCAATAAACTAAAACTGATATTCGGATCTTTAGGTAAGCTGGCAAAGAGTTCATCACTCTGTGCCATTTGTGGAACCCACTTTGCAGAGACACAAGAGCCCACTTCAATGGCACTGAGTCCTGTCTGCATTAAATCTAAAATCAGTTTACGACGGTCATCCAAAGTGAGTGGTGTCTTTTCATTTTGCAAACCATCTCGTGGGCCGACTTCAACAATTCTGACAAATTCACTCATGCGGCACCTTCCAAGCTTGAAAACTCAACCAATTCATCGCCCGCTTTGACCTGATCACCGACTTGGAAGTAAGCCGCAGAGACAATGCCGTCATGTGGAGCACGAATTGAATATTCAATTTTCATCGCTTCAAGCGTGAGGAGAACCTCATCTTTTTTCACTGTACTGTTGTTTTGTACCAAGACTTGCGTAATCACACCTGGCATTGGTGCTTTTAAGTTATTGGCATCAGAAGTATCATCTTCGGTATTAAAGTTAGGCTGAATATGTGCAAATTTATAGCTTTGACCATCTGCATATAGGGTTAGGCCCTGCGGACTTGAACTATAAGCATAGGTCTTTTTGCTTGTTGCACATTCAATTTTAGCTAAATGTGTCTCTAACAATTCACCTTGAATGAAAATGCTATTTCCATTGTATTTTGCGGTAAAGCCTTTTGCCGTTGGGCTGAAATAGACTTTATGTTCTTCATCGTTCAGTGCCAGTTTAATGGCATAGCTGGCATTAATATTTAAACGCCATAGAGACTCGGCTTGCCAAACAGGATTTGTAGCTGTTTTATTGTTGGCAAAGCGGGACAAGAGTTCAATCAATGCCGCCGTGATGATGAGCTCTGAAGAGGCTGTTTCATTGTGTTGTAGTAAAAACGCTTCTTCACGTTGAATTAAGTTGGTGTCTAGGTTGGCGGTTTTAAACGACTCTGAGCGGACCAAACGGTCTAGGAATGCAATGTTATTGCCCAAGCCATCGACATGAAACTGACTGAGAGCATGGTGCATTTGCGTGAGTGCTGCTTCACGATTCTTCGCCCAAACAATCAATTTGGCAATCATTGGGTCGTAAAAGGTCGTGATTTCATCCCCTTCAACAATGCCACTGTCTACACGGACATGCTCATTTTGCTGAGGGTAGTGCAGGTAGTGAATTTTACCAATCGCAGGTAAGAAACCTTTTTCAGGTTCTTCAGCATAGACACGCGCTTCTAATGCATGACCATGAATACTGAGTTCGTGTTGTTGTTTAGGCAGTGGTTCACCAAAAGCTACACGTAGTTGCCATTCCACCAAATCTTGCCCTGTAATCATCTCTGTTACAGGATGCTCAACTTGCAGACGGGTATTCATTTCCATGAAATAGGCCGTGCCGTCTTGCTCCACAATAAACTCAACTGTACCTGCACCGACATAATCTACTGCACGTGCTGCATCAATAGCGGCTTGGCGCATGGCTTCGAGTTTTGGTTCTGCCATTTTGGGTGCAGGCGCTTCTTCTAAGACTTTTTGGTGGCGACGTTGCACTGAACAGTCGCGTTCAAATAGATGCACATAGTTACCATGCGTATCACCAAACACTTGCACTTCAATATGGCGCGGTTGTACCACATAGCGTTCAACTAAAACATCGTCATTACCAAAGCTTGAACGTGCCTCACTTTTACATGAAGCCAAATGGCTTAAAAAGTCTTCGCCGCGATCAACCAAACGCATGCCTTTACCCCCACCGCCAGCACTGGCTTTAATCAGCACAGGGTAGCCAATGGCATCGGCTTGTTGTTTTAAAAAATCAGGATCTTGGTTGGTGCCATGGTAGCCCGGTGTCAGTGGTACGCCTGCTTTTTCCATTAAAGATTTAGAGGTGGCTTTAAGGCCCATGGCTAAAATGGCATCTACAGGTGGGCCAATAAAGACAATGTTGTTTTTTTGGCAGGCATTGGCAAATTGGTCATTTTCAGATAAGAAACCATAACCCGGATGGATTGCTTCTGCACCTGTGTCTAAGGCAGCTTGGATAATACGTTCAATTTGTAGGTAGCTTTGTGCAGCAGGAGATTCGCCGATATAAATGGCTTCGTCCGCTTGTTGCACGTGCTGTGCCCGAGCGTCAGCATCTGAATAGACTGCAACGGTGGCAATGCCCATTTTTTTTGCAGTTCGGATCACACGACAAGCAATTTCACCACGGTTTGCAATTAAGATTTTATTAAACATATCGATATCCTTTCTTGTTGTTATGCCGTCGTCTTGATCCAGACTGGACTGTGTTTATTTAAAAAAGCATTTAAGCCATTTTTCGCCTCTGATCCTTGGCGTACATGGGCAATATGTTGTGCGGTTTGCAACAACAATGCTTCGGTTAACACGTGTTGATAGACCATTTGGATAAGTTGTTTTGAAGCTGTTTGTGCTTCTGGCCCACCCAAAAGTAAGGCATCGACCATTTCTGCGACTTTTTCATCCAACTGTTCAGCATCGGCCACCACATGCGCCAGACCAATGTGTAGCGCTTGTTCCGCAGAAATACGTTCTGCGGTTAAAAAGTAGCGTGAAGCTTGACGTGCGCCAATCGCACGAATCACATAAGGGCTAATGGTTGAAGGGGCTAAACCTAAGCGCACTTCAGAGGTCGCAAACTTAGCATCACTGCTTGCGACACAAATATCACAGGCAGAAGCCAGTCCCATGCCACCACCAAAAGCAATGCCTTGTACGCGGGCGATGGTCGGTTGTTTTAATGTCGCTAAACTTTGTAGCATTTTCGCCAGTTTTAATGCATCGGCTTCATTTTCAGCCTGTGAGGCTTGTCCTGCTTCTTTCATCCAGTTCAGGTCTGCACCCGCCGAAAAGCTTTTGCCACGTCCAGCTAAAATCACGACACGGACATCATCACGCGTATTGAGTTCGCTAAAGCAGCGGTGTAGTTCTTCAATCACTTGAGTATTGAAAGCATTATGCATTTCTGCACGATTAATCCATACCGTTGCCACTTGGTCGCGTTGTTCGAGTTGTAAATATTGAAAGCTCATCGCTTATCTCCTACATGCGGAACACGCCGAATTTGGTCGGTTGAATGGGTGCATTTAGGGCTGCGGCTAAACTTAAACCGAGCACCTGACGGCTTTGTGCAGGATCAATCACACCGTCATCCCACAAACGCGCCGATGCATAATATGGATGGCCTTGACGTTCAAACTGATCGCGAAAAGGTTGTTTAAAATCATCTTCTTCTGCCGCAGACCAAGACTCGCCACGTTTTTCAATTTGATCTCGCTTTAGGGTCGACAATACACTTGCCGCTTGTTCACCACCCATGACCGAAATACGCGAGTTCGGCCATGTCCACATGAAACGTGGTGAATATGCACGACCACACATACCGTAGTTGCCTGCACCAAATGAACCACCAATCACAAGAGTGAGTTTCGGTACGTTCGCAGTTGCAACAGCCATGACCAGTTTGGCGCCATTTTTTGCAATACCTTCATTTTCGTATTGGCGACCGACCATAAAGCCAGTGATGTTTTGGAGGAACAGTAGGGGAATATTGCGCTGCGTACAGAGTTCAATAAAGTGAGCCCCTTTTTGTGCAGACTCTGAAAATAAAATACCGTTGTTGGCAATAATGCCAACGGGCATGCCATAAAGTTTAGCAAAACCAGTGACTAAGGTGGTGCCAAAGCGGGCTTTGAATTCATCAAAACGTGAACCATCGACAATACGCGCAATTACTTCACGAATATCGAATGGTTTGCGTGCATCACTTGGCACAACGCCATATAGTTCTGTTGCATCAAATAACGGTTCTTCAATCTCTGTTGCACGCGTATGTGGCGTTTTATTCAGGTTCGCCACGATGTTGCGGGCAATGATAATTGCATGTTCATCGTTTTCCGCCAAATGATCGGCCACACCGGACAGGCGAGTGTGCACATCACCACCGCCTAAGTCTTCACTGCTGACCACTTCACCTGTTGCCGCTTTCACCAGTGGTGGACCACCTAAGAAAATTGTCCCTTGGTTACGCACAATAATGGTTTCATCAGACATGGCAGGTACGTATGCCCCCCCAGCCGTACAACTGCCCATGACCACCGCAATTTGGGCAATTCCCATGCTCGACATGCGTGCTTGATTGTAGAAAATACGGCCAAAGTGATCACGGTCAGGGAACACCTCGTCCTGCATCGGTAAATAGGCACCACCTGAGTCAACCAAATAAATACAGGGCAGATGGTTTTGCTCTGCAATTTCTTGAGCACGTAAGTGTTTTTTCACAGTCAGTGGGTAGTACGTGCCGCCTTTTACTGTCGCATCGTTGGCGACGATCATGCAGGTCACACCATTGACCTGACCTACACCAGCAACGACACCAGCCGCAGGCACATCGTCTGCATAGACGTTTTGTGCTGCCAACTGACCAATTTCAAGGAATGCCGTGCCTGCATCAATTAACTGATCAATACGATCACGTGCTAATAGTTTTCCGCGTGCCAAATGTTTTTGTCGCGCCGCTTCACCGCCGCCTAAAGCAATTTGTTCTGCTTTTTGCTTTAAGTCATCGACCAAGCTTTGCATCGCGGTTTGGTTGGTTTTGAAGTCTTCACTTCGAATATTGATCTTGCTATGTAATTGATTCATCACGAACATCCTTGTCATTTTTATTGTTGTGGAGGGTTAAGCTGTTTCATTAAACAGTTCACGGCCAATCAACATACGGCGAATTTCAGAAGTTCCCGCGCCAATTTCATAGAGTTTTGCATCGCGCCATAGACGGCCTGCAGAAAATTCATTGATATAACCATTTCCACCTAAGGTCTGAATGGTTTCACCTGCCATCCATGTGGCTTTTTCCGCAGCATATAAAATTGCACTGGCTGCATCTTTACGTAGGCTACGGCTATGGTCAGCCTTGTCGCACTCAGCACCCACGGCATAAACCAACGCTTTACATGCCAACCAAGTCGAATACATATCGGCAATTTTGCCTTGCATCAACTGGAACTCACCGAGCGCTTGACCGAATTGTTTACGGTCATGGATATACGGAATCACGGTATCCATGCAGGCATCCATAATGCCTAAAGGACCTGCGCTTAAAACAGCACGTTCGTAGTCTAAACCGCTCATGAGCACTTTGGTGCCGTTTCCTACACCACCCATCACGTTTTCTTTTGGCACTTTCACATTGTCAAAGAACAGGGGGTAGGTGTTCGAACCACGCATACCCAATTTGTCTAAATGTGTGCCGTGGCTAAAACCTTCCATGCCTTTTTCTACAAGGAAAGCCGTCATGCCTTTAGCGCCTGCATGCAGATCCGTTTTGGCATACACCACAAGCACATCGGCATCGCCACCATTGGTGATCCACATTTTTGAGCCATTTAACAGAAAGTGATCGCCACAATCTTCAGCTTTGAGCTTCATGCTGACTACGTCTGAGCCTGCATTCGGTTCAGACATGGCAAGTGCTCCGACATACTCACCTGAAATTAGCTTCGGTAAATAACGTTGTTTTTGTTCCTCGCTGCCATTTCGGTTAATTTGATTCACACATAGGTTAGAATGTGCACCATAAGAAAGACCAATCGAAGCTGAAGCACGTGAGATTTCTTGCATGGCAATGATATGTGCTAAATAACCTAGGCCTGTACCGCCATATTCTTCACTGACGGTTAGACCGAGTAAGCCCATATCGCCAAATTTTTTCCATAGCTGAGCAGGGAATTTGTTGTTCTGATCGACTTGTTGGGCAATAGGAGTAATTTCTTTGGCACAAAACGCCGCAACGGAATCACGCAGTGCAATGAGTGTTTCATCTAAACCGAAAGTTAAGCTTTGGAAGGTCATTTCTTCATTCATCCTATGATTGTATTTGTTGTTCCTGATAAAGCATTTTTGTTGTGCTTGATTTTTACAATACATCGAATTTTTAAAAAAGTGAACTAAAATTCACAAATTGATTTACAATTCATTTTATCTGGTTGAGAATAGAATTATGAGTTATAAAAGATCATCGTTGATGCAAGAACGAATGGAACAAAATCGCCAAGCGATTTTGCAATCTGCTCGTGAACTTATTGCTCAAGGGGGAATTAAGGACGCACAAATTCAAGCGATTGCTGAACGTGCAGGTGTTTCCAGTGGTTTGGTATATCGTTACTTCGATAACAAAAGCCAAGTGTTAATTGAGGTTCTTTCGGAGGCCATTCAGCATGAGGTGAAAATTTTGAACCACATTGCTGAAAGTGATGAGCTGACGTCAAAACAGAAATTAGACAAAGCGGTGACCACGTTTGTGAAGCGTGCCATGAATAGCCCCCAACTTGCGTATTCACTCATGTTTGAACCAGTTGATGCTGAATTAGAACATGAGCGTTTTCGCAGTAAACAACTGATTAAACAGAGCATGAAAGAGATACTGGCCGCAGGGAAAATTAACGGCGAGTTCGGTTTTGAAGACTTAAATACCGCAGCACTTTGTGTGGTCGGTGCCATGACTTTTGTGGTGATAGAGCCTTTAAACCCATCTCGAGGTGTAATGTTTGAGCAAAACCATAAAGACTACTTTGTGAAACAAATTGCCGAATTTTGTGTCAATGCAGTTCAGGTTCAGGAGGAAAAATAGCCCAAGGAATAAAGCACAAAGGCTTGGCGTTTTCAAAGGAAGTGGTCATAGAACAAATAAGTTGAATAACAAGATGATAATGAATCAAGGAGAACGATTCGATGACACAAGAACGGTTAAGTTATGCCTATGGAACGAGCAGTCAGCCCCTATTAGGGATGACGATTGGTGAGAAATTTGATCAGGCTTGTCAGCAGTATGCGGAACAAGATGCTGTTGTCAGCCTGCATCAAAATGTCAGACTCACGTATAAGGAATTACAAACGCAGGTCAATGCATTTGCCTGTAGTTTACTGAAACTGGGCTTGAAAAAAGGTGATCGACTTGCGATTTGGTCACCGAACTGTGTGGAATGGACGATTACCCAGTTTGCTGCGTTTAAAGCGGGCATCATTTTAGTCAACTTGAACACAGCCTATAAGAGTAGTGAACTCGAATATGTGTTGAATAAAGTCTCTTGTAAGGGCTTGATCATTGCATCTCAATTTAAAAGCACAAATTACCAAGATATTTTAATGAAAATTGCACCTGAAATTAAAGGGGCTAAAAATAAAGTGCTCAAGGTGGAACGACTGCCACATTTGAAATATATTATTAAAATTGATGAAGAAGAACATACGGGTTTGCATCGTTTTAGCGACTTACTCTCTCCCCCCAGTAAGCGACAGCTCAATCAATTAGAGCTCGTTGCAAGCGAGTCACAGTTTGATGAAACCATCAATATCCAGTTTACTTCGGGCACCACGGGTAACCCGAAAGGCACAATGCTGACACATAATAATATTTTAAATAATGGTTATTTTGTTGGTGAAGCCATTCACTTAAGTCCTGCCGATCGTGTTTGTATTTCTGTACCACTGTTTCACTGTTTCGGTATGGTGATGGGTAATTTGGCCTGCATTACGCATGGTTCAACCATGGTCTATCCATCGGCAGTGTTTAATCCTTTAGAAACCTTAAAAGCCATTCAGCAGGAAAAATGTACGGCTGCATACGGTGTACCGACCATGTTTATTGCCATTTTAGAGCATGAACAGTTTGATGACTTTGATCTTTCCAGTTTACGTACAGGCATTATGGCGGGCAGTCCTTGTCCACGTGAAATTATGCAACGTGTTATTGATCGGATGCACATGTCTGAAATTACCATTTGCTATGGTATGACTGAAACGGCACCGGTCAGTGCACAAAGTTCAACCTCAGATTCAGTTGAACAACGGGTCGGAACCGTAGGGCGCGTCCATCCACATCTTGAAATTAAAATTGTAGATGAGCAAGGCAAAGTTGTGCCGCGCGGTCAGTTGGGTGAACTGTGTGTTCGTGGCTATTCGGTAATGTTGGGGTATTGGGAAGACCATGAAAAGTCTCAAGAAGTGATTGATTCAGCACGCTGGATGCATACGGGCGACATCGCAGAAATGGATGAAGTTGGCTTTGTGAAAATTAAAGGCCGAATTAAGGATGTCGTTATTCGAGGCGGAGAAAACTTATTCCCGAAAGAAATCGAAGACTTTTTATATACTCATCCTGATGTCAGCGATGTCCAAGTTATTGGTCTGCCAGATGCACGTTATGGTGAAGAGTTATGTGCTTGTATTATTTTACATGAGCATCATGACATTACTGAAGAGTCGATCCGTCAGTACTGTGCAGAACACATTTCACACAATAAAGTTCCACGTTATGTCCGGTTTTTTAATGAGTTCCCAATGACGGCTTCGGGCAAAGCGCAGAAGTTTAAATTGCAGGAATTTATGCGTAATGAACTGGATTTGAAAGAAATCGCATAAGGTTGAAGACGGACTTTCCTTTGCTGGTTTGAAGCCAAAGGAAAGTCCGAAGTGGAAAGTAAAAGGAATAGCATATGCACCTGAGAAATGATTGGACTCGCGCTGAAATACAAGCACTCTACCAACAGCCTTTTTTAGATTTGGTCTTTCAAGCACAGCAAATTCATCGTCAGTACTTTGAAGCGAATGCGATTCAAGTCAGTACTTTACTGTCGATCAAAACAGGAAAATGCCCTGAAGACTGCAAATACTGTTCACAGTCTGCGCGCTATGACTCAAAGCTTGAAGCTGAAAAAAGAATTGCGGTTGAAAAAGTGATTAGCGAAGCACAGCAGGCAAAGGCCTCGGGTTCTACACGGTTTTGTATGGGTGCAGCATGGCGAAATCCACATGAGCGAGATATGCCATATGTTTTGGATATGGTGCGTGAAGTCAAAGCACTGGGTTTAGAAACCTGTATGACGCTAGGCATGCTGAATGCCTCTCAAGCCGAACGTTTAAAGGGTGCAGGACTCGATTATTACAACCATAACTTAGACACGTCGCGTGAGTACTATCCAAATGTGATTAGTACCCGAAGTTTTGACGACCGTCTAGATACCTTAAGTCATGTCCGAGAGGCAGGCTTAAAAGTGTGTAGTGGCGGGATTGTTGGCTTAGGTGAAGAGACCAAAGATCGAATTGGCTTATTGTTTGAATTGGCGACTTTACCGATTCATCCTGAGTCTATGCCGATCAACATGTTGGTTCCCATGCAAGGTACGCCTTTGGCAGAAGTTGAAAAGTTAGATGTAACGGAGTGGATTCGCACTATTGCGGTAGCGCGCATCATTATGCCGAAAAGTTATATTCGCTTGTCTGCGGGGCGAGAATCGTTGTCCGATGCCGACCAAGCTTTGGCCTTCATGGCGGGTGCAAATTCACTGTTTTCGGGTGAAAAATTGCTGACTACGCCAAATACTGCTGAGGGGAAGGATCAACAACTCTTTCAAAAACTGGGTCTACATGCTGAAAAAGCCAAACCGCAACTTGCTGAGTTAACGGTCGATGCTATGGCTGTGGCTTAAGTGCTAGAACATGCGGTCATGAAAGTGTAGATTTAGGGCGACGATTAAAAATAGATGAGTGAAGAATAAAATGGCGAAAGACTTTCAGAGTCAAACTGTAGTGGATGGTTATGATGAACATATTCGTAAGCTCATTCCAGGGTATGAGTTGGTTCATTTGCAAATTCAAGCCATTTTAAAAACACATTTACCACAACATGCACATGTATTAATTGTGGGTTGTGGCACAGGCTATGAGCTTTCATATTTGTTGGCGCAGCATCCGACGTGGAATTTTACCGCTGTTGATCCATCTTTGACCATGATTGAAAAAGCACAGCAGTTATTGAGCGCGACCAATTGTGATTTAACGCGGGTTCGCTTTGTCCATGGTGATACCACGGCATTACATGAAAGTGCACAGTTTGATGCAGCTTTAGCCATATTGGTGGCGCATTTTATTCCGCTTGAAGCAAAGCCATTCTTCTTTGCCGATATTTTCCGTTGTCTTAAAACACAAGCGATTTTACTCAGCTATGACCTGATGAGCTCTAGTGATGACAGTGAGCTCAAGGTTTTACAAACACTATGTCAGAGCAATGGTTTGACGGTGGTACAGAGTGAAAAAATGATTGAGCGCCTGCAACAAGATTTTTATCTGATATCTGCCAACCAGATGCGAGAGCTTCTGACTAAAGTTGGATTTCATGAAGTACGAACTTATAGTCAACTGTTGAATTATTATGGTTTTTTTGCACAAAGATAAAACCCAATGGTAGTAAAAAATACATTTTAAAGATAAGAGTGAAGGAATACACATGGCAGCCTATTATCAACTTTTAAATCGTGAACAGCACAGTGATGGGAGCTGTACGGCGTCTTATCTTTCCAATATTCATGCACAGGGTGCATGGAATCCGCATGAGCAACACATGGCGCCAGCAACTGGTGTTTTGTGTGCGGAGTTAGAGCAGTTTCAACCACGCGAAGAGATGCGCATTGGACGCGTGAGTTTAGATATTTTTGGACTGATCGCTTTTGGTGAGTTTACGGTGCATACCCGTGTCATTCGTGCTGGAAAAACTATTGAACTGATCGAGGCGGAAATGCAGGCAAACGGCAAGACCTGTATTGTGGCTCGTGCTTGGAAAATGATGAAGCAAGATACCAGTGTAATTGCAGGGTTAGAAGATCAACCCATTGTACATCCTGAAACTTTGCCCGTGTGGGATGGGATGAAATGTTGGCCGGGCGGTTATATCCAGAGTATTGAGACACGTGCGGCAGAAGGCCATCGAGCAGGTAAAGGCATCGTTTGGTTGAACAATAATTTGGACATGGTGGAAGCTCAGCAAACATCAAGTTTTGTGCGCTTATTGGGCATGGTCGACACAGCCAATGGTATTGTGCCACGTCAAAATCCAGCATCTGGATGGGGTTTTCCAAATTTAGACCTACAACTGCATTTATACCGTTTACCCCAAGGGAAATGGTTAGGTTTGGAAGCGACGCAGCAATATGGTGATGATGGTATCGGTTTAACCAGTGCGGTTTTGCACGATGAGCAAGGGCCATTTGGTCGTAGTGAACAGATTTTGACCCTGCGTAAGTTTTAGTTGGTCAGTGTCAATTTAATAAAAAAGGATGAATTGCTTCATCCTTTTTTTATTGGCATGCTGTAGGCACTTTAAAATAGTGAAATCAAGATGCGGATCAGTTTAATTGGAGCAGGGCGGGTGGCTCATCATTTGGCCAAAGCCCTGATGTCTCAGCATGAAATCATCAATATTTATAGCCGAAGCTTCGATAAAGCTGTGGATTTGGCGCAAGTTGTACATGCAAAGGCGGTCAGTCATTTTAAGCAGTTAAATGCTGATGTGGATTTGGTGATGATTGCGGTAAGTGATCAGTCGATTCCAAGCGTGATTTCAGCATTGACTGAATACCTGCCGAATGTGTTGATTGTGCATACTTCAGGAAGTACAGCGCTTTCAGTTTTGGCGATGAAACATGCACGTGCAGGGGTTTTTTATCCCTTACAGACCTTTAGCTTAGAACGTGAAATTGATTGGTCAAATACACCATTGTTTGTAGAAGCCACCGAAAATACGGATCTTCAAAGACTACATACTCTGGCAGAAAGCATGAGCCAACGCGTGTATAGCTATAGCTCTGCGCAGCGTCTAAGTTTGCATTTAGCGGCTGTCTTTGCTTGTAATTTTAGTAATTATTGCTATGACATGGCGAAACAAGTGGTGGATGCAGAGCAGGTCGATTTTAGTCTGCTATACCCCTTGATTTTAGAAACCGTGCAGAAAGCCACACAGAATAATCCGAAACAGATGCAAACTGGCCCTGCGATGCGTCAGGATCAGAATATTCTACAAATGCATCAACAGATGCTTGCGCAAGCTCAACGTGCGGATCTTGCTGAAGTGTATGCCTTAATGAGTCAGCAGATCAGTCAACGTCACAGTTGACATTCAAAATAAGAAACGAAGATGCAAGTCACAAAGCACAAGCAAAGCCACTGAAAACGTGGCTTTTTTTATGCCCTAAGATTCGGTACAGTATTGCTTAAAATAAATACAAATAGAGGGTGTATGCGTTCACATTCATTATTAGAACAAGTGCAGTGGAAAGATCTCGTTCAGTTAGGTCGTACTGATGTTATCAGTGAGCTATTTATCTCTTTACCGTGGTTGATCGTCTCTTTCATTTTTGCAAGTTTACAGTGGTATGTCTTGGCGCTGTTTTGCTCGTTTATGTTTTTCTTAACTGGGCTGAGACAGGTGCATAATGCCTTTCATTTTGCCTTAGGCATTAGCCGACCTGCGACTCATTGGGTCATGTTTGTCTTAAGTATTATCATGCTCGGCTCGATGCATGCGGTACAAATTAATCATCTTCGACACCATCAGCATTGCATGCAGGACGAAGATATTGAAGCGAAAAGTGCAACCATGAAGTGGTGGCAAGCTTTGCTTTTTGGCCCTATTTTTCCATGGATGTTGCATAAAAAAGCCTTTGAGGTTGGGACTAAAACCCAGAAAAAATGGATGTCTACTGAGCTGGTTGCCAACGTCATGGTATTGTTTTTGGTTTTTGTGATCTTGGATATCAGTATTTTAAAATACCATGTCAGTGCCATGTTGATTGGGCAATGCATGACGGCTTTTTTTGCGGTGTGGACGGTACATCATGATACTGAAGATCATGTGTATATGGCGCGCACAGTGCGCAATGAGTTTAAACGGGTCGTGACCTACAACATGTTTTATCATGTGGAGCATCATTTGTTTCCCGCAGTGCCGACACGACGTTTACATATTTTGGCAGAACGTTTGGATGAACATGATCCAACGGTTGAAATTCGGCATGTGTTCTAACATTTTAAGTATAAAAAATAGGGCACTAGGCCCTATTTTAGAAGATCTAAAATTTAGTTAATTTTCTTAAATAAGAAGTCGTTGATCTTATGGCCTTCTTCGAGTCCGCGACGTTCAAATTTAGTTTGTGGACGCCAGTCTGGACGCGGGTAGCTGTTGCCTTTACCAGCCATATTTTCAAGATTTGGACGGTTATCAAGTACATCAATCATCCACTCTGCATACGGTTCCCAGTCTGTCGCTGCGTGGAATGTTCCACCCATTTCCAACTTTTGCTCAACCAGTGGCATACGGTCATGGGAAACGAAACGACGTTTAAAGTGGCGTTTTTTCTGCCACGGGTCTGGGAAGTAGAGTTGCACAGCGTTGATGCTGTTGTCTGGCATTTCACGTAAGACTTGAATAGCATCTGCATCTAAAAGACGAAGATTGGTTAAACCTGCAATTCCAGCTTCATACACACATTGTGCGATCCCCGGAACATGCACTTCAATGCCGACATAGTTACGTTCAGGGTTGGCTTGCGCCATCAAGACCAATGAACGTCCCATACCAAAGCCAATTTCAACTGTGAGCGGGCGTTCTGGATGTTCAAACTGTTGGCGTAAGTCACCTACAGGGTATTCCAAAATCATGTGACCATATTGTTCAAGCGCAGTGCGTTGCGAGGTGTTCAGCGGAGATGAACGACGCATAAATGTCACAATTTCGCGGTGTTCATTTAAGTTGTCTAGCTCGACGACTTGCTGGTCTAATTGATCATTCGTCATAATTTTGGCAGATGTAGAAATTTGAAAGCGGTATTGTAAGTCCTGAGCAGGACAAGTCAAATTTTTTACTCAGAATTTATCAAATTCAGCACGCTCTATTTTGATTAGCCTAAAAACTGTCATCATTTATTAATCATGATGTAACGAATAAAAATTAACCTGCCATCTGATTTAACCAACTGATAAAAAATGATGAAAAATTTTAAGCCACAGATATTAAGCCTGAGCCTGATTTTGGCAGGTTGTTCTTTTCCCGCGTATGCACAACTATTATTTAGTCAGTATGTAGATGGCACTTCAAATAAGAAAGGATTAGAAATTTATAATCCAGATCCGACGACGGTCAATTTGGCAGAATATCAGATTAAACAGTTCGCAAATGGCAGTACCAATGCAAATTTGACAGTGAGTTTGTCTGGGCAATTGGCAGCAAAGGGGTATTATCTGGTCGGGCATTCTGCTTTAAAAGAAGCGCTGGGCGATGCGGTACAACAGCAGGCGAACTTAGCTTTCAATGGTGATGATGCTTTGGTGCTTTATCATAATGGCATTGCGATTGACCGCTTTGGCACAGTGGGTGAAAGACCAAGCACTGGATGGGGTAGTGTTGCAACAGCGAATAGTTTTAAACGCACACTATTAAGTAATCATGTTTCCAGTGCAGGGATTGACGTTACCGCACCGTTTGATTTGGCATCGGCATGGGAAAAATGGTCAGACCGAAATGCATTTTCCAGTTATCTTGCTGGAAATACAGTGGCACCGCCATTGACCACCCTGAGCTGTAGTACGACAGCGACCCCAATTGCGACATTGCAAAGTGCAGCGCAAGATGTGGAATATGTAGTGAAAGGCGTAATCACGGCTGATTATCGTTATAACAATGGTTTCTCAGGTTTCTTTATCCAAACCCCAGATGCTCAAGCCCAAGCCAATACCAGCAACGCGGTGTTTGTCTATGTTCCCTCTTCAAGTAGCGTGACAGGTGGGCAAGTCGGGCAGGAAGTCATTTTTAAAGGCAAACTGAAAACCTATCAAAACCAACTACAGCTTCAAGATTTAAGCAGCGATATTAACGTATGTAATCCTTCGGCGAGTGACTTGGTTAAGCCAATAGCGATCAATTTGCCCTTTGATAATTTGACTGAAATGTCAGGCCATGCCCCAAAACGTTATCAGGGTATGTTGGTCAATATTCCTCAAACTCTAACGGTCAGTGAAAACTATGATTATGGGCGTTATGGTCAGTTGGCTTTAAGCCCTGCGCGTTTATATATTCCAACCAATTTATATCCTGCCAACTCAACCGAAGCCAAAGCACTGGCACAACAAAATTTACGTTCTAAACTGATTTTGGATGATGGTTACAACAATCAGAATAGAACGCCGTGGTTGCCAACTTCTTTTAGTGCTAAAAACACCCTACGTACAGGTGCACAACTGCAAAATGTACAAGGCATTTTAGAATACCGTTATAACCAATGGCGAATTCAACCTGTGCTTGATGCAACAGCGCCGCAAGTCTTAGACGCGCAAAACCCACGTACGAGCGTTCCTGCGAAAGTCTCACAGCAAATTCGTGTTGCAGCATTTAATGTACTGAATTATGACAATGGTTTGGCGCAAGGTTTTCCGACGGAACGTGGTGCAAGTTCTGAGGCTGAGTTTAAAAAGCAACATCAGAAAATTGTCAGTGCATTAAAAGCGATTGATGCAGATGTTTATGGTCTGATGGAAATTGCCAACAATGGTTATGGCGAGCGTAGTGCAGTTGCAGATTTAGCCCAAGCGCTAGGGAGCGATTGGAAATATGTAACACCTCCAAATGCTGACAAACTCGGAACCGATGCGATTGCTGTTGCTATTATTTATAATGCTAAGCGGGTCAAACCAATCAATGTCGCAGCGGTCTTTGATGATCAGAGTCAGAAAAACCGTGTCACGATGGCACAAACCTTTCAAGCTTTATCTGGCGGGAAGACTTTTACAGTTATTCCCAACCATTTGAAGTCTAAAGGTAGCTGTCCAGATGATAAAACTTCGATAGAGGCAGATCAGGGCGATGGTCAAGGATGCTGGAATCCAACCCGCGTTAAAGCAGTGCAAGCGTTAATGCAATGGGTCGCAAAAAATCCAACGCAGGTGAGTAAACCAAATGTCTTACTGTTGGGGGATATGAATAGTTATGCCAAAGAAGACCCAATTTTGGCGCTTGAACAAGCCAACTATAAAGTCTTGTTGAATGATGAAGAAATTGGTCAGGGGAAAGCAGCCTATAGCTATGTCTTCGGTGTAGCCAGTAATGCCCAAGGTTATGGTGGCGCAGGCAATTTAGACCATGCGATTGCCGATGCAACACTTTATCCTTTGGTGAAAAAAGCATTTGCATGGCATATCAATGCGGATGAACCGACGGCACTGGACTATAACGAAGAATATAAAACTGAGGAGCAAATTGCTGCATTCTATGCAGACGATGCTTACCGCTCTTCTGACCATGATCCTGTGATTGTGGATTTAGACTTAAACGATGCAGTGGCTAATGAGGATGATAAAACCAGTGCGGGAAGTACAGGGCTGTGGTCTGCATTAGGGTTAATTGGTTTGGCCTTATATGGTAGTCTAAGACGTCGTAAGAATCAGCCTTAACTCTCTTTATGGATAATAATAAAAGGGCGTTATCGCCCTTTTATTATTATCTAGGGTTTCAGTTTTATGAGCTGATGCGGTCAATGAGGGTGCTGCTGGCTTCATTTAAGCCTAACACCTCGACCACTACACCGCGGGCTGCAAACTTTTCAACCACAGCATTTAACATTTGGACTGAAGTCATATCCCAAATATGTGCATGGCTGAGTTCAATTTCAACCTTCTGAATATGTTCGTTAAAGTCAAAAAACTGAAAGAATTTCTCTGAGCTGCTAAAGAAAATTTGACCATTCACTACATAGCGACGGGTATGGTTATGCAGTACAGACTGGACATGAACCGTACTTTCCAGTTTATTGATGAAAAATAATGCGGACAGTAAAACTCCGACAAAGACACCCAAGGCAAGATTGTGTGTGGCTAAGACAATGATCACGACACTCAACATTACCATATTACTTTGTAACGGGTGTTTAGCGATGTTTTTAACCGAGTCCCATTGAAAGGTTGTAAATGCCACCATGATCATAATGGCAACCAACGCCGCCATTGGAATATAAGACAGCCAGTCTTTAAAAAATACCACCAAACACAGTAAAAACACACCAGCCACTAAGGTTGAAAGTCGAGTACGCGCACCTGAGCTGACATTAATCACAGACTGTCCAATCATGGCACAACCTGCCATACCGCCCATAAAACCGCTCACAATATTTGCCATACCTTGTCCGCGACATTCTTGATGACGGTCACCTTCAGTGCCTGTGACTTCATTCACTACTGTAGTGGTCATCATGCTTTCAAGCAAACCGACGGTCGCTAATGTGATGGCGTAAGGAAAGATAATTTGTAGCGTTTCAAAGGTCAGTGGAATATCAGGCAGTAGAAAAATAGGTAAAGTATCGGGGAAATGACCTAAGTCACTGACCATACGCATATCTGTGCCGAAAAACAGCGCCAAAGCGGTCAGGACAAGAATACAAATAAGCGGTGAGGGAATGCTTTTCCCCAGTTTAGGCAGATAAGGAAACAGATAAATCACAGCGAGGCCAAGTGCAACAAATGCATAGCCCCAGTGATTCATTTGGCTGAGTTCTGGAAGCTGGGCCATGAAGATTAAAATTGCCAGTGCATTTAAAAACCCATACACCACTGACTGCGACACAAAACGCATCAGTTTGGCGACTTTAAAATAACCCGCAATGATCTGAATGACACCAGTGAGTATAGTTGCCGCCAGTAAATACTGTAGGCCATGCTCTTTGACCAGCGTGATCATGAGTAGAGCCATCGCGCCTGTAGCAGCTGAAATCATGGCTGGACGACCGCCAAAAAAAGCAATGCTCACTGCGATACAAAAGGAGGCATACAGTCCGACTTGAGGGTCTACACCTGCAATTGCTGAAAAAGCAATAGATTCGGGAATTAGAGCAAGTCCTACCACTAAACCAGCAAGAACATCGGTACGAATGTTAGAAAACCATTCATCTTTTTTAAGGCTAATCACAGATCAAATTCATTTTAGGGTCAAGGGGGCTATGTTAAAACAACTCTGTTGCAAATTGCAGTGTTGTTGTACTTGAAAAAAAATGTGAATTAGACAATATTCAATAGGCGAACGAATGATTTTTCGTTTACGCTTTTTTGCAATTTACAGGTTTTGATCACTTGAAAGTTTGTTAGAAGCCATTTAAAACAGAGAATAGAGTTATAACAAGGATCAGATATGAAGCTTTATTATGCACCGGGTGCGTGCTCGCTTGCGGCGCACATTATCCTCAATGAAATTAATGTTGACTTTGATTTAGTCCGAGTAGATTTAAAAACACATAAAACAGAAAAAGGTGCTGATTATTACGAAATTAATCCAAAAGGATATGTACCCGCTTTAGAAATTAATCCAGGTTTGATTCTGACTGAAAATGTAGCCATTTTGCCATTTTTAGCACAACATGATCCAAAACAAGATCTTATTCCGCCATCAGGCTTAGGGCGTGCCAAAGTTTTAGAATGGCTAGGTTATTTAAACTCTGAATTGCACGATGCTTATGCCGTTTTCTTCGGTGCGCCATTAGATGCCGCTGCCAAAGAAAAAGCCTATGCAGAGATTGATCGTTTACTTAGTTATATCGACAAACAAATTGGTGAGTCGGATCATGACTATTTGGTCGATGATAATTTTGGCCCTGCGGATGCATATTTATTTGTCCTCACCAATTGGTCAAATGGCATCGAACATGATTTATCACCGTATAAAAATATTATCTTTATCCGTAATAAAGTGGCTGAACGCCAGTCAGTACAAATTGCAATGCGAGATGAAGGTCTAATTCCTTAATTTTGATGCATTGAAGAAGCGCCGAAAGGCGCTTTTTTTCTACTTTAAAATTTATTGTTGATATTTAGTCAATAATATTTTGCAGATTCACTACTTTTTAGCGCTGAACAGAGTCTCTATAGTGCCTACATAGATTTTGGCTTTTGGGCTCTTCCAATGAAAAATATTTTATTAATTAACGGTGCAAAAACCTTTGCACACTCGAATGGTCAGTTAAACGATACCTTGACTGAACTTGCACAAGAGGTCTTGTCAGGTTTAGGGCATCAGGTTCAAGTGACCCGTGCCGATAGCGAATATGATGCAAAAGTTGAAGTGGAAAAATTTCTGTGGGCAGACACCGTGATTTACCAAATGCCAGGTTGGTGGATGGGTGCGCCGTGGACTGTGAAAAAGTATATTGATGATGTCTTTACCGAAGGGCACGGTAGTCTGTATGCCAATGATGGTCGCTCACGTGCAGATGTTTCAAAAAAATATGGTTCAGGCGGTCTGATTCACGATAAAAACTATATGCTGTCGTTGACATGGAATGCACCGATGGATGCATTTAACGATACTGAACAATTTTTTCATGGGGTTGGGGTCGACGGGGTTTATTTACCTTTTCACAAAGCCAATCAGTTCTTAGGAATGCAAACCTTACCGACATTTATTGTGAATGATGTGATTAAAGCACCTGAAGTTGAAGCCTATATGGCGCAGTACCGTAACCATTTGACGCAAGTTTTTGCTTAATTCGGAGAGGCAACGATGTTAACTGTAATAGCTGAAATTATTTGTCATTCAGAGCAAGATTTTAAAACGGTTCTTGATTCATTCAACAACATTCGTGAGCAGGTCTTACAAGAGCCTGGTTGCCATCTCTATGACGTGCATATTGATCATCCTTCTGTTGAGAGTGCATTACAGACCAAAGTACCGTTTTCAATCATGATGTATGAAAAATGGGAAAGCATGCAGCATTTAGAAACACATATGCACAGTATCAATATGCAGCAACATGCTCAAGCAACCGAAGGTGCAGTTGCTCAGGTGCAAATCCGTATTTTAGAAGCGCAATAAGCGATGCATATGAGTTTGATAAAGCTTTTCTTCGCTCTATCTATTTAAACTCAAGTGGTTCATTGAACTGAACCTGTTCGAGTTTCAATGCGTAGCGCTGTTTGAGTGTTGACCATTGAACTTTGACAGGTTGTGTAGTTTCAGCAAATTCATTTTCACCTGTCGTATTTTTTACTTTGCCTGTCATAAAGTTAATACTTTGTGCCGTGATGTCGCCCGATGCACGGTGGAAATCATCGACATCATAACCAATCAGTTTAAATGCACGATTTTGGTATCGGAAAGTATACGTGTGATTGGTCACATACCACGAACCACAGCTTAACCAGTAGTGCAGATGAACTTTGAGCACGCCTTTTTGAATGCTTAACGTTTCAGTCTCACCGAGTGGATCAGCGAGGCAAGGGGACTCTAGGTCGCCTTCAGTCGGCAAAGTAGTATTAGTCGCTGCAAGTTGATAACCCTGAGCATGCTTCAATAAAACCAAAAGCTTTCGTTCATTGATATTGAGGAGATCACTGCCTAAGCGATCATTTTTAACGATATGTTCAGGATTAGTATCTTCAATAATCAGGGTAATGTCCGCTTGACCATCTTGGTTTAAATCGCCTTGGGCTTTTTCTAAAACCTTCCAGTTTTTTGGCACAAAAGCTTGGTAGCTCGTTTTGAGAGTAGGTTTTGCCTCTGCTTTAGCACAAGTACTGTGGGTAAAAGTTATGAAAAATAAGGTATTGAGTATGAGTGTTGGTCTGATCCATTTTTGCATGGGCATCGTTTCCTCTCATTTTTATATGGTTATAGATATTTGAAGATGGATATTATTGAGTGTATCAAAGAGTACGACGGAATGTCCCTACAAGCTAAGTCAGCATAAAATACTGACTTATGTTGAAATAAATAAAAAAGGACTCCGAAGAACACTGCTGTCCCACAAATATCACAAGAAGAACCTCAGTTGAGGTTCTTCTTGCTTATTCCACTTTTTGTCAGGTAAAAACAGAGCCTTTAAGAGCTTCCTTTCAAATAAATTCACCT
>NZ_JBIQOD010000024.1:0-40657 GCF_044130335.1 Acinetobacter halobius | reverse complement strand
ATTCAAAAGCCCCCTAACGATTAAGTTAGGGGGCTTTTTTTATTATGCGGTTAGCGAAATAGTGAATTTATTGTCATTGATTAATGCTGATGTCTTATCAGTATCTGGTTTTTGGTTGATTTTTAAATCAGTATTGCATAATGCGATTACCGGAATTTTTTAAGGTATAGAGAAGTTGGCCAAGTAAGACATCTTTTTCGGTTAAAGTCACAATAATCATAGGATGCTTTAAAGAGGGAATAGAGGTTAAGATGGCTTTACCATTATCTGCATCTAATGTAATTGATTGGCAGCCTTCAAGGTGAATTTCATGCATAAATGCAGCAACCATAGCCAAAATTGAACTGCTGACAGCCGCAAGTTTAGTCGTGTTATAACCATCTTTTTTATAAACGTGTGCTAATTCAAAACCATCAGTGCTACAGAGCATAACGTAATTGACACCGCGAACATTCATGAGAATATCTTGAATTACATTTTTTGAAAATTCAATTAACTCTTCGGGTGCAGTACGGTTTTGTGTCAATGTGAACATATAAAACCTCACGGAGGGTTAATTTGTAATATTTGAGTTAGTTTCGATCGAAGTAATTAAAGCTTCTAATAATAGCAGTACATCATCTTTGTTTCGTGCATCAATAAAGAAAAGAGGAGAAAAGAGCTCATTTTCAAGTAGCCATTCCTTATAAATATTTGTAGATTTACCTGATTCAGAATGAAGATCGGTATGGGTAATTCCAATGGCGATATTATCCGTAAAATTCTGAAAGGTTTCTAAATAGTTCTCTAATTCTTGGATAGGATCATCGGAATGGTGGTCAATAAGAATAACCGCACCGATTGCTCCTTTGGTAATAGCGGACCAAACAAAATCAAAACGGCTTTGCCCAGGTGTGCCATAGAGGCCAATAGTGAGGTTTTCTTCGAGTGTAATTTCGCCATAATCAATTCCAACAGTAGTTTCTAGTTTGCTATGGCGTTGTACATCAGTATTAAAAGCTTCCGTTTGCAGTACAGGAATCTCTGAAAGTGAGCGAATGGCCTCTGTCTTTCCTGCACCCATACCACCTACAAAAACGATTTTAAAGCGTTGTAAAATCATACACTTTTCCTATATGCCTAATTTTTTTCTTAGCTTTCCAAAAAAACTTTTAATGAAACTTGATTCTTCTGAAACTTGTGGTGTTTCTGGGGGATTGTAGTGCTTATCCCAGATATTGATTTTCGAGAGGTTGTTTGTTGCAATATTTGTTGCAATAAAGCGTTGTACTGTGTCGATAGGTAAATCAAGTTGTATTGAAATTTTGGAAATCTTTCCACCTTGTATAAAACAACTTGAAAGTTGGAAAATGTATTTTCTATCCAAGTTCTGGCTAGGTTTAGGCCACATATGAATTTTAAAATGACCATCCTCAGGTGCGATTTCTTTTAAAAATAATGGAGAATTCCAAAAAAACTGCCATAGCCAATCACTCAGTATATGTGGTTGCTTCCGTGAGACTTTCATGAAGTTGCTGGTGCTGGCAATATCATAGTCAAAGCCAAATTCGGTGAAATCTTGTTCTCTAGTCGTATTGAGCCATGCAATATTGTTCTGTACATCAATAATTGCAATAGTGCCTAATGTGTCAAAGAGATGGAGTTTTGAGTTTCGTTCTTGATCTAGCATTTTACTGAAATATTCTAATTTATGAGGGCTTTTTTTATATTGTGTGTCAGCTTCAGTAAGTGCGTGTGATTGAGTTTCAATCGGTGTATTGAGTAGATGTTGTAGAATCCAATTAGATAAGCTTTCATGGTGAATAATGGGCAAAGAAAGCGTATTTTCATGAATCAGGTTTTGCCCTTGTTGGCGTTTGGTAATTTTCAGCCAAGGGAATTTTCGGCTTTGTATGATTTTTTGTATGCTGTCTGTGTCATAAAAATTTTCATGTATGAATAAGCAATCAATGCTTGGGTCGGCAGCAGAACTCCAGTTAATTTTATACTCTTGAGGAATGAGATTACGTAGCTGTGTTTTAAGCTCTTCTGAATGATTCGAACTTAGGCCAGTAATCGCAATATTAATATATTGCTTATTCATAGTATGTCTTTAATTTAAAAGGTTGAAGAGGGCAATACAAACAACCCCTTTCCCATAATGATGAAAAAAGGGGGTAATTCAAATTAAGAAAAATCTAAGCCTTTTTCATATCCTTTAAGTTCATGACGTGCCATTGCAAGGTTGGCTTTAGAGCGTTCAAGTACAAGATATAAGAAAATCTTGTCATTGCCTTCTAATGGACGGATTAGGTGATATTGTTTGCCTAAAGTGATAAGAATGTCTTCAATCGTATCATTTAAATTTAAGGCTTGTGCAACACGACGTTTCGAGCGAACGACTTCGGTATTGCCTGCTGCTGCGAGTTCTAAATCAATGCTTCCACCGCCTTGAGTCGCGAGAGCTAAACCACTTTCTCCGTCAACCAATGCTGCTGCATAGAAACCATCAATATTTGCTAATGCTTCTAATGAGACTCTAGCCATAGTTTTTCTCTTCAATTATATGAGTTTTAGAAAATCCTTTTAACCTGTTGTTTCACAAGTCGATTTCATTATATGGATGGCGTGAAAAAATTATCAATAGAAATAAATTGAGCTACAAATATGGAAAAGGAATTGGCGATTAAATCCGAGCTTTTTAGTCAGTTTTTACTGGTTTTTTTTGTGATTTTGTTGACATTTCAATTAAAATATTTTGATTGAATTTGCAATTGAATAGAAAATTACTTAATTTATTTACAAGTGTAAGGAAATGTAAATTTTAAAAATAGCCATATGATGTTGAGGACAAGATTTATTTTTTTGATTAATTTAAGAAGATTGAATAAATATTTCTAATTTAAAAACAGAGAGATGCGTTGAATTAGAGCATCTCTCATCTTTAATCATTTAGATGAACATTTGTGAGGCTGCGCAGTAGAGTCCCCATAGAATAATAACAGCAACCACTGGTTCAAGGATTTTAGCCCACACTGGTGTTGTGTTTACTTCAGTTGCTTGGCTATGTGTGTGGTCTTGGTGGTCAGTTGTGTGTTGATTTACCATTTGATTAAACTCCTTCATCGTCTCTTCTAATGATAGCTCTTCTTCAGGCATTGGTTTAGAGCCAATCAGTTCTGTTAGGTCATTTGTTGTCCAAATCCAGTCGTCTGCTTGACCTGAAAGGTGTTCAACTTGACCCACGAGAAGTTCATGAATACCTCGTTCACCAAAATTACCTGTTTCATCAAGTTGTTTTAGTTCAGCAAACTGAAGGCTTAGCATTTCCGTTAGACTATGTTCTAAGTCTGCTTTGGCTAGCTGAGATACATTGTGAGGTGAGGTGGTAAGATGTCGAGCAAGTTCCTGAATATACAGGTGATCTTGAGTTTGAATTTCGTGGTAAAGTTTCGCGCCATCTTTACGGATAAGCGTGATAAGTTTTCCTAGTGCGAGTGTATTGGCTTCTGCTAGATACTGATTTCGTTCTTCGTGAGGAAATTTATTCAGAAGCTCAGGCTTTTGAATTTTAATCTGTTCTGAAAAATATTGTACTAAATCAAAAGCCATATACTTACTCCATTTTATTAATCTAATAGTCTGAGACTTGGTTTTTTCTTAGATGCTTCAGGTTTTTCTTCATGCTCTGATTTTAAAGCATTTTGCTCATTTTGGGTATGACCCTCATATTCAGATGGGTCGAAGAACAAGCCTTGTCCATTTTCACGGGCATAAATGCCAATCACAGCATTAAGGGGGACATAAATATCACGAGATACCCCACCAAAACGTGCAGAGAAGGTAATCGCATCGTTGCTCATATGTAGCGCATGCACGGCATGCGGGACGATGTTTAAGACAATCTGCCCATCTTGAATAAATTGTTCAGGAACGAGAGTATTGGGCTGGGTTGCATCGACCAATAAATGTGGTGTCAGCTGATTATCACAAATCCATTCATATATGGCGCGAGCTAAATATGGACGAGTCGGCGTAAGGTTTAATTCTTGATCAGACATAATATTCTCTACGGCTGTTTAAATTCAGATTGATAATGGTTTTTCTCCTGCAAAGTTAAAGACTTTAAAAATGCAGGGCGGCTAAAAATACGTTGGCAATATAAATAAATTGGGCGACATTGCTGTTTGGGTAAATGCACACCCATACTGTTTAAGCGCAGAAAGATGGGCGCGAGCATGCAATCTAAAATGCTAAAGCTTTCCGACATAAAATAGGGGAAATGCTGAAACAATGGTGTTAGGGAAATGAGTGTATCTTTCAGTTTTTTTTGTGCGTTCAGTTTTGCTTGTGCATCGAGTGTATCTGGATGGCGTAGCATCATATCGGCAAGCTTTAACCAATCTTGTTCAAAGCGCCAAATATACTGACGCTGTTCCGCACGAGGCATAGGCGCGTCGGCATAGAGCTTGTTTTGACGATAACGATCGTCTAAATACTCGGAAATGATATTGGCATTAAATAGTTTTAAATCATTTTCAATCAACATGGGCAGTTGATTATAAGGGTTTAAGCTGGCGAGATCTTCATCATCTGCATCACTTAAAACCAAATGGTATTTGATTTGCTTCTCTGCAAGTACATAACGAATCCAGTGGGAGCGAAAATCATCTGCATGGCTATACAGCGTAATTCCTTGAAGCGGAGTAGTTTCGACAGACATATTTCAAGAAACTAGGTGAAGTGAATCGGTTAGAATACTAAAAATAGCCAATAAAATCATCTTAACTTTAATATGCTTATACAATCGAATAACTTGGAAAAAATTAAAGATAAGGATAAAACTATGCAACTTATGCTCAGAATCACTCAATTGATCGCAGTGATTGTATTAATGACTTCTATCTCAAATAGTTATGCTCAAAATCAAGATACAGCCGAATCAGTAGATGTAGTGCCGCAGACTGCTGAATATGTCGCTTGTATTACTGATGAAACCTGTGATGTCGCTACCTCTGTATCTGAGGATGAGATGTATGGCGGTATTCAGCAAGAATATACGGTAAAAGGCTGTAAGGTCACTGTTTATAATGATGGAGCTGTGAAAATGGTCGATGAGCAAACAGATGAGCCGTGTAATGCACCACTTCCTAAAGATCATTAATTTTTAAAATAAGCTGGAATATGTAACTAGTAACTAGAGGGATATCATACGAATAAAGCAGAATGCATGGGTTTTAAAGTTGAAAATGACGCATAAAAAAAGCCTTGGATAAACCAAGGCTTTTTGTCCGATTCGGTAAACGAATTAACGTTTAGAGAATTGAGGACGTTTACGAGCTTTACGTAAACCAAGTTTCTTACGTTCAACTTCACGAGCATCACGAGTAACGAAACCAGCTTGACGAAGAGCAGGTTTAAGTGTTTCGTCAGAAGCGATCAACGCACGAGTAATACCGTGACGGATAGCGCCAGCTTGACCACCGATACCACCACCAGCAACAGTGATGTAAAGGTCATACTTTTCAGTAGCTTCAAGAAGCTCTAAAGGTTGACGAACAACCATACGAGCAGTTTCACGACCGAAGTATTGCTCAAGAGTACGGTTGTTAATTACGAGTTTGCCTGTACCAGCTGACAAGAAAACACGTGCAGTTGCGGTCTTACGGCGACCTGTACCATAATTAGTAGCCATGTGCTGTATCCCTTAGATGTCCAAAACTTGTGGCTGTTGAGCAGCGTGTGGATGCTCAGTACCTGCATACACTTTCATTTTCTTGATCATTGCATAACCAAGAGGACCTTTTGGTAACATACCTTTAACAGCTTTTTCTAAAACTGCTTCTGGTTTGTGAGCGATTAACTTTTCAAAGTTAGTCTCACGGATACCACCAGGGAAGCCAGTGTGGCGATAGTATTTTTTATCAAGTGCTTTTTTACCAGTCACTTGAATTTCTTCAGCATTGATTACAACGATATAATCGCCAGTGTCAACGTGAGGAGTATAAGAAGTCTTGTGCTTACCACGTAGACGACGAGCGATTTCAGTCGCAAGGCGACCTAAAGTTTTGCCAGAAGCATCAACAACGTACCAGTCGTGTTGAACTTCAGCAGGCTTAGCGCTGAGAGTTTTCATTAAACCACTACCTATTATAGTTGGTTTGGACTATGGAATCTGTCCAAACAAAAGGAGACGCGATTCTAAACGAAGTTGTTCGGAATCACAAATGAAAATATGAAATTTCAAGTGCCGTATTTTACGATATTCTGCACTATAAAGGAAGAGATTAAAGTTTATTCTTTTATTTAAATCATGAGGAAATTGGAGTGAATCGAAAATAAAAGCGGAGAGTTGGCGCTATTATCAAATTTGAAACATATTTTTATAATCTAAGATATGATATTGCTTATGAATTTTATAAAAGTGACAGTTGGAAATTTGTCCAAGAATGGGTGATTTTTCTTTATGAAGTACCAAATTCCCCGCTTCAATTTTGAAATCGCTCGATTAAACAAGTTTTACTGTTTCATTTTCTACAGAGGGTCTTCTAGCTCAAGAGCCATATCGACATGCTTAAAAAATGTCAGCTGATAGATAGGTCTTGAGTTCATCGTTACATGATGTGCTTTGATATACGTTGTATAATATTGCATGCCTTCTATTTGAGTTAGCTATGCTTCCTTTATATGTCACCAGTGGCGAACCTGCTGGAATTGGTCCAGATATTTGTTTGAGCCTTGCAGGGCGGGTAGATGAACGCCCCATTGTTGTTTTGGCGGATCTGAACTTGTTAGCTAAGCGCGCAGAGAAATTGGGAATCGACATAGAATTCATTGAATATGTAGGGCAAAAGACGTCATTGGCTCCGAGACAGCTCTATGTTGAGCATGTGCCCTTGAACCAAGCTGTGGTATTAGGTGAATTAAACCCAAGCAATGCGTCCTATGTCTTAGAACAGTTACGACGTTCGGCCGATTATGCCATGTCTGGGAAAAGTGTAGGTGTTGCAACTGCACCTGTACAAAAGTCAGTCATCAATGATGCTGGCATTCACTTTAGTGGACATACCGAATACTACCAAGAGTTTGCTGGGGTGGAACGTGTGGTGATGATGCTTGCAACCAAGACGTTGCGTGTCGCGCTAGCGACTACACATTTACCTTTGAGAGCTGTGCCTGATGCAATTACCAAAGAGCGACTGCATCAAGTGATTGATATTTTAATTCAAGATTTAAAAAGCAAATTCAAAAAAGAGCATCCGCATATTTTAGTGTGTGGCTTAAACCCACACGCAGGAGAGGATGGCTATTTGGGGATGGAGGAAATTGAGGTGATTAATCCCGTGCTAGAAAGCTACCGTGCTCAAGGCATGAATATGAGCCTGAGTTTGCCTGCCGACACTTTATTTACCCCTGAAAACTTAAAAGATGCCGATGCTGTTTTGGCGATGTATCACGATCAGGGCTTACCTGTGTTAAAATCGCAAGGGTTTGGTGAAGCCATTAATATTACTTTGGGCTTGCCGTTTATTCGTACCTCAGTTGATCATGGCACAGCTCTCTCCCTCGCAGGCACAGGTCTTGCGAAAAGCTCAAGCTTACAGGTCGCTGTTGATTTAGCGTTAGAATTAGCTCGTCACTAATGTTCAGTGATTAACTCACGTTGGAAAATTTTATGTATCAAATTAATGCCTTAAACCCTAAAGATGAAGGGCACCATACGCGTAAGCGTTTTGGGCAAAACTTCTTACATGACCAACGTGTGATTGCCAAGATTGTACGTTCAGTTGCACCCCGTTCAGGGGATAACATTGTGGAAATTGGCCCGGGTTTGGCAGCCTTAACTTCTCCGTTGATTGGCGAATGTGACGCACTCACGGTGGTTGAATTAGACCGTGATTTAGCAGCCGGTTTACCGGGGCGTGTGCCACATCCTGAACGTTTAACCATTATTGAAACGGATGCACTGAAGTACGACTTCACTAATCTATTTGAAGATGGTCGCCCTTTACGGGTTGTGGGTAATTTGCCGTATAACATCTCGACGCCACTTTTGTTTCACCTCTTGGAGTTTGGTGACAAAGTTAAAGACATGCACTTTATGCTACAAAAAGAAGTGGTGGATCGTATTACGGCTACTCCAAATAGCAAAGAGTATGGTCGTTTGTCGGTGATGATTCAGTATTTCTGTAAACCTACGTTCTTGTTTGAAGTACCGCCGGGTTCATTTAACCCACCACCTAAAGTGACTTCTGCGGTGTTCCGTTTAGAGCCGTACGCAGTTAAGCCGATTGTGGCAAAAAATGAAAAAGCTTTGGCACGGTTGGTATCACATGTCTTTACCCAGCGCCGTAAAACTTTGCGTAATAGCTTAAAAGGCATGTTGGTTGAAGATGGTTTTGAACAAGCAGGTGTTGATCCGATGGCGCGCCCAGAGACTTTAACACTGGCTCAATTTGTGGCATTAGCAGATCAAATGGTGGCTTAAGGTGGCAGGTGCAGAGATTCGATACAATTATGTCATTGGTGATGTGCAGGGTTGTTTTGAAGCACTCAAAGCCTTGCTAAAGACCATTCAGTTTGATCCTGACCAAGATTTTATTTGGTTTGCAGGGGATTTGGTTGCCCGTGGTGAAAACTCATTGGGTGCTTTACGCTTTATTAAAAAATTAGTAGAGCGTAATACTGCTGCAATAGTTTTAGGCAATCATGATTTAACTTTGCTGGCGGCTGCACGTGGCATTAAAACAATTAAAGATAAAGATAACATTCGTGATGTGATTGATGCGATTGATAGTGATGATTTGATTGATTGGTTGCGGAAACAGCCCTTGTGTGTGTTTCCAAATGCAACGACAGTTCTGACGCATGCAGGCATTCCAACTAACTGGACAGCAGAACAGGCTGCTGCTTTGGCGGCAGAAGTTGAGGCGGTCATTGCAGCGGATGATTTTGATGTTGTCGATGCCTTTTTAAAAGACATGTATGGCAAAGAACCTACTTTGTGGTCGGATGAACTCACGGGCAACGCGCGTTTACGCTGTATCGTGAATTATTTGACCCGTATGCGTTTAACCGATAGTGCTGGGCGTTTGGAGTTTAGTTTTAAGGACTCACTCAGCGACCCAATGCCTGAAGGGTTCAAACCATGGTTTGAATTCGCTTCGCAAGCAGCGCAAACCCATAAAGTTGTGTTTGGTCACTGGGCCGCTTTACAAGGCAAAACTATTTCGGACTCGATTCAAAATGTAGATGGCGGTTGTGTCTGGGGGCATCAATTAATGGCTTACCGTTTAGAAGATGAGAGCTTATTTGCCGTTGATAATCCAGTTCAATAGCCCATGCATTAAAAAAGCCACGAAGTTCGTGGCTTTTTTATTCTTAGTCGATTCTTAACCATGTTTGGTTACGACCTAAGGCAGAAACACCAATGTATGCACGTAGGGAAAGTCGCTTTCCTGTGGCATTCAGCTTCATTTTGGCATCATAGAGTTTGCCTGATAATGGATCAATCACACGACCTTTTTCATAGTTGTTGGTGCCGTCCACGTGCTTCAAATCTTTAATAATATCCATGCCTAAAATGGGTTTGTTGGTATAAGGCGATGGGCAATTTACACAAAATTCTTTAGGTGTATATCCAGGACGTGGCGTAATTTTAACAATTTTTCCAGTATAGGTGTTATTGGACTCTTTACGAATTTCAATAATGGCTTTCGGCGAGCCTGACTTATCATCAATTTGTTGCCATGTCCCTGTTAAGTCCTGTGCAAATGCTCCCCCGCAAAGCATGGACAATGTTAATCCCGCGATAAAAAACTTACTTTTCATATAAGGTTCTCTATAATTTCACAAAAATATCCAAGACACAGAAAAATAAGCAGTTAGCATAAGGCAAACTGCTTATGGTCGTTGGATATAGAATAGGCATATGCCTTTTAAAAAAATGGAAAAATCATACAGACTTAGCTGAAACCTTATTATTCATTGAATTTAAAATGATCAGTCTAAGTTTTGAAAATGTATAATTTACTCATCGTTTAGCTGTTAAATCTCAACATGGTATGATTTTACAGATGATAGCCACACGTTAGCGAGCATTAAGTCGCAATTATTCACGGATCCATGTTTGGCTACGACCCAGTGCAGATATGCCCACATATCCTCGAAGTGTTAAACGTTTACCATTCGAGCTAAGTTTTGCTTTGCAACTGTAAATATTTCCTGACAACGGGTCGATAATTTTTCCACCTGTATAATTGGTATCACCATTGTGTTTGAGCCCTTTCATGACATCCATGCCTAAAATGGGTTTATTGGTATATGGTGCTGGGCAATTGATACAATGTTCTTTGGGGGTATAGCCTGGACGAGGGGTCACTTTAACAACTTTAGCGGTATAGGTCCCGTTTGATTCTTGACGGATTTCTAGGATGGCTTTCGATGATCCAGTTTTGTCATCAATGTTTTTCCACGTACCGCTAATATCTTCAGCAAAAGCTGCACTGCCAATGACAGATGTAGCGAATGCGATTGCAAGTGTCAATTTGCTCATGAACAAAATCCTTTTATCATTTAATAAACGACAAACTCATCATAAGTTGATTTTTTAAACAATACAATTGTTTATGTGAGGAACATATCACATTTTTTGCAAGTATAGAATAAACAACGGTAACCATATTGCAGTAAACACAGCATTGACTGCCATTCCAAAGGCAGCATAGCGCCCTGCAATACTGCCTCGTTGCCATGCTTGGGCTGTTCCAATAGCATGTGCGGCAAGACCGAGTGCTAACCCTGAAGCGCGTTCATCATTGATATGTTTTAAAATCAGTGGAGAAAATGCGGCACCGATGACTCCAGATAAAATCACAATTAAAATCGCGAGACTGATGGGTGCATGGAGGAGTGTTGCGATATTAATCGCAATTGGAGTGGTGACAGCACGTGTGGCAAAAGCCATGATGGTCGGATCAGATAAATGCAGTAAATAAGCCAAACCCATAGGCAATCCGACCGCACTAATACTTGCAAAAACTAAGATGCCAACTACTGCTTTGAGAGGAAGGTCGTCATAACGCATGGACGCTAAAGGAATAGCCAGTGCAACAGTGACATAACCGAGCAAATGATTAAAAACAGGATTCACTTGCGCCATATATTGCTCATAAGGAATGTTGAGGAGGAAGAGAAGTGCAATCACAAAACACATGCCAATCACAATAATTGGAATCTGTGGCAACTTTTTATTGATTGGTTTTGCCAGTAAATAAGCAACTAAAGTCAGGAAAAAACCGAAAATGATGGGAATCATGAGCATTCTCCTAAAGCCATTTCTTAGACATTTTGGCATAAACCCAAAGTGGGATAAGTGTGCTGACAAACAGCACCACCAAAAACATTGGGATTTCGTGACCTAAATGGGTCATCATCAGCAAGGAACCTGCACTAATGGGCAGAAAGGCGAAAGCACTTTCTTTCATGATTTTATTGTTGGTATCGACCAAACGTGCTGGAATTTTTTTGAATTTCCGCCAACCTAACAGCACGATTAATAAACTAATGAGTCCAAGTAAATTGCCCATTTCGGGGTGCCCAAAGTACCCCGTGACCCATACAGCAGATTCTCGAAAGAGAACGATGAGGGCAACCGTGCCGATCCATGCGGTCCAATCAACCGTTTTTATCCATTCCATTTTGTTCTGTCATTAACATTTTACTTATCACGTTTTAACCGATTTAGTTTTTGATTTCAAATTCTTCGAGTTCACGATGAAATTGTTTTGCTTTCAAACCTAAAATTTCATCAATTGGTAAATGTGCTTGTTTAATCAGTTGTTCCAGTTTATGTGGTGCAATGTACACTTGTAGGTGAAGATTTCCTTCATCATCATAATTTTCAGATTGAATCACATTCAGGGCATACAATTGGTTGCGCAATTTTCCATAGGCTGGCTTGAGCAGAACGTCAAAGTTTTGAATTTGTCCCATTAAGCACTCTTGTACTGCTTGGCGCAGTAGATTGAGTCCTTCGCCCGTATGTGCTGACACATAAACACGCTCAGGGACATTGGGTTCAGCATAGATAATTTTGGCTTGTTCAGCACTTTGGTCAATTTTGTTATAAACACGAAGGATAGGAATATCGGCTCCAATTTCTTTGAGCACTTTTTCAACGGCTTCAATTTGTTCCATCAGATCTGGACTGTTGGAGTCAATTACATGCAGCAGTAGGCTGGCTTCTAAGGTTTCCTCTAGTGTCGCTTTAAAAGATTCGACCAAGGCGTGCGCAAGGTTACGTACAAAGCCTACAGTGTCGGCTAAGACCAAAGGGCCAATACCATCCCAGTCTAAACGTCTTAGAGTGGGGTCTAAGGTTGCAAATAGCTGATCTGCGGCATAAACATCAGATTTGGCGAGGGTGTTAAATAGAGTCGATTTTCCAGCATTGGTATAACCGACTAAAGAAATGGTTGGAATAGCAGCTTTTTGGCGTGCTGCACGACCTTGGATTCGCGTTTGTCGTACTTTCTCTAATTTATCTTTAAGTTGTCCTACACGAACACGAAGTAAACGACGGTCAGTTTCGAGTTGAGTTTCACCTGGTCCACGAAGCCCAATCCCACCTTTTTGGCTATCGAGACTAATCCCTGTACCGACTAGTCGAGAAGACAAGTGATCAAGTTGAGCCAATTCGACTTGAAGTTTACCTTCATGAGTACGCGCGCGCTGTGCAAAGATATCTAAAATAAGGCGGGTGCGGTCAATGACGCGACATTTGATAATGCGGCTCAGGTTGCGTTCCTGACTGGGGGTTAGTGCATGGTCAATAATCACCAAACTTGCTTCTAGCTCTTCCACACGTGCTGCTACTTCTTCAGCTTTGCCTGAACCAATAAAATATTTAGGGTCAGGTTTGAATCTTTGAGCGTGAATATGCTCTAGAATTTCTGCACCTGCCGACTTGGCAAGTAAGCGAAACTCTTCTGCATCAAGATCTTCCAGAATGTGGATGGCAACACTGACTAAAATCGTTTTTTCGCCACCTTGTTTCTGTTCAAAATATTCCACTCAATATAATCTCGCACCTAGAAAGCTCTAGTGTAGATGAATTTACTCAGCTTGAGCGAAATAGTTATAGCGTGGCTTTACATGGTGCGAAAGAGCTGTACCAAAAGAACCAAACTTCCAAAGTATAAGATGCTTAACCCAAGAATAAATTTAAATGCTTGAACGGGATTTAAGGGTGCAGTAGGAGGATTCATTTGATCATTCATGGGAGAACCTTATTTTGATATTTCGATTGAATTATTATAATTAATTTATTTAAACGATTAAAATTGAAAATAATCATCTAGTCTTTCGGTTTTTATGATCAATGCAAGTAAGTTAAGATCAGTATAGAATGAGTTGTAATCAATGATTAACTGTTGAATAAAGCTGTGCCAAGTGAATCCTCTATGCAATCAAATACTGAAATAAAAACAACATCATTAAGTGGACTCTCAAAACTTGCGTTGTATAGCAAGAAGCTAGTAACGGGACTCAGTGCCGTTTCTGAGGGTTTTTATTTGGTTTATCGACATGGCTTGTATAAAGACATTAATAATCCTCAAAATACCCGCTACGTGCAGTATTTTTGTCGTCGACTCTGCAAAGTTTTTAACATTGATGTGCATGTCCATGGCGATATTCCACGTAAACCTGCACTTTGGGTGAGTAATCATATTTCATGGTTAGACGTGGCAGTTTTGGGTTCTGGCGCACGGGTGTTTTTTTTAGCCAAAGCTGAAATTGAAAAATGGCCTGTGTTCGGCAAACTTGCAAAAAGTGGTGGAACCTTGTTTATCCAACGTGGGTCGGGGGATTCAATCAAGATCCGTGAACAAATTACTGAATTTTTAAAACAAGACATTCCTGTGCTGTTCTTTCCAGAAGCGACAACTACTGACGGCTCTAAAGTAAAAAAAGTCCATGGGCGTATTTTAGGGGCTGCAATTGAAGCACAGCGCGATGTCCAAATTTGTTTAATTTGTTATGTCAATCAGCAGGGCGGGCTCGACCAAGTTTCGCCTTTTATTGGTAATATTGGTTTTGCCGAACACGTCCAAAAAGTCTTGGAGATGCCTCAAGTTACAGCACATCTTGTTGCATTACCTGCAATTTGTACTGCAGGTCATACAGTCGATAGCTTAACAGCCTTGGTACAACAAAAGATGGTGCAAGGCTTGGCTGACTTACACCAAAAGGTATTGAAACCTCAAGCGAGCGCGATGGGAAGTTGAAGGCTTACATAAAGCCTTCGATCGGGAGCCATGAAATGACTTTAATACCTGCACGTTTAAACCAGTTCATTTTCGGCTCTGTGGTATAAGTCTTGATTGAGCCATCGGCCTGCTTAATTTGCCAGTTAATATTTTTGTTGGCATCCAGAACCAGTTTATAGGCATATTTACTCAAATTTTGATCCATTGTTTGATGCACAGCCTTTGCCAAAGGCGGGCTGTTGAGTAAAACACCAATTTCGGTATTTAAGTTGGCAGAACGTGGGTCAAAATTAAACGAGCCAATAAAAACTTGTTTTTCATCAATCGTCATAAGCTTGGCATGCAGGCTAGAACGGCTTAATCCTTTGATGCTGACTTTGGCTTTTTTCGAGATTTCCTCATTGTTCTCATTAAGTGCTTCAGCCGCAGGATTTGCTAAGAATTCATATAGTTGTACACCATTTTCTAGTAAGTCTTGGCGGTATTTTCCATAGAAAGCATGGACCAAAGGTACATCATTGGCTTTGAATGAGTTGGTGAGTACACGGACTTGGATATCACTTTGCGCAAGGTTGGCAAGGTGTTTTTTGCCTTTACGTTCAGGAACGAAATAGGCAGAGATAATGTCGATGCTATCTGTTGGTTTTTCTAGATGGGTTTGTAACTGGAAGTTGAGATGTTCTTCTTTTTTAGCTCGGGATTTGATTTTACTTGGTGAGTCTTTTACGACTTCGGCCTTGACCCAGTCAAATTGGATACTATCGTTCAGCCAGTGTTCAAACGCTTGTGAACGATTGGCAAGATCCAGATAATTTTGTACCGTCACTTCTTGATAGTGCTGTTGCAACTGTGTTTTTAAGCCTTCATAGCGTAAGCTGTAATGATTGGCATTGACGATCTGACGCACTGGAAAGGCATAATCATCATTCCAGTATTCATCGAATGAGTGCACAATTTCATCTGCTGCCGAACCTACAAGCATGACATCTACATCGGAAAACTGGTAATTGTCGCTGACATTATAATATTGGTTACTCATATTACGACCACCAATCAGCGCGATTTGGTTATCAGCAATAAAACTTTTGTTATGCATACGACGGTTAATGCGTTTGAGATTGAGCATCATATCCATCGCGCGATAGTGGCGGAAGCGATAGGGATTATACAGTTTGATGTCAATGTTGGTGTGTTGGTCGAGTGCGAGGTAAATGCCTTCCATTTTCTTGGCATTGTTGTCATCAATCAGTAACCGAACCTTGACCCCACGGTCTGCCGCTTTCAATATTGAATAAAGTGCCAGTGCGCCGATACGGTCATTATCCCAAATATAATATTGTAGATCTAAAGTCTTTTCTGCTTTATCAATGAGATGGATGCGCGCTGCTAATGCTTCGAGTGGGTTATAGAGAATATGGAAACCTGTCAATCCCGGATTTTGCTCACGGAGTGGTAGTACGATTTTGGCTAAGCTGGTTTGGTCCGTGGCTTGATCAAAAGCATAAACTTGAGGCTGCGGAATCTGTTTGGGCAAAGTATTACAGGCAGGAACAGAGATCACCATACAGCTGAGTAAAAGTAGTTTAGCACCTTGCTGAGTCGACGTTGAGCGGGGTAGAGCGCGCTTCACTGCGCTGTGTGGTTTTTCCATCGTCATAAAGTCTATAAATTTGGTTTGAGTATAATTCTGAGCTGTGAAAAGATAAACAGAAGATTATGTGTTCTTGATGAACTGTTTGTGAGTAAATGTCTATGCTAAATACACAATCCGTCGTGTTCTATTTTTATATTGCGATGGCCTTGCTTGCCGGTTGGGCAGTGTATCAAGCATGGATCAGTCAAACCAATACGGAGACGATTCATCCGTTTAAAGCCTTTGTGCATTTATTGGCTTTTTATTTGTCTTATTTACTGATTCCTTTATTTTTCTTTAGTTTATACGCAGGTATCCAAGGTTATTACTCATGGCATGAAGCAATTTTTGTCTTTTTAGTGAGTGGCTTATTGTGTTATGCACGTTTTATTGAGCCGCATTTTGTCCATGTTAAAACCATGCAGTATCAAATCCAAGAGGACTATAAATTACTCAAACCTGTTCGTATTGCTTTGGTTGCCGATTTACATATTGGTTTGTTTTCAGGTCATGAACGTCAGTTAAAAACCATTGTTAAACGGCTGAATGAACAAAAGCCTGATTTGGTGGTGATTGCTGGAGACTGGACCTATGAACCTGAAAATACACTGGCGGAAGAGTTAGAGGTACTACGCGAAATTAATGCACCCGTCTATTCGGTCAATGGTAACCATGATGAACAGTATCCAGGTCCCCCGATTCAAAACCTGTTAAGACATGCTTTGAAGGTCAACAATGTCATTGATATAGAGGGGCAGATTGTTGAATTTGATGAGTTTCGCTTAATCGGGGTCGGTGACTTGTGGGCAGGTAAGGCAGATATGCGTTTTATGCCACATTTACCGCAGGACAAGCCATGGGTCATTTTATCGCACAATCCTGACACGGTCGATATGGTGCCTTCTTTACCAACACGTCCTTTAATGTTGTCAGGTCATACGCATGGCGGCCAGGTTGAACTGCCGTGGTTAACGGATTTTGTGATGAAAAAGGTGTCGATCTTGGGGCACAAGAAAGGCTTGTACCGTCATGAACACGCAGATGTGTTTGTTACGGTGGGTACAGGTATGGTGGGTGTACCGTTTCGCTTCCGGGTCCCACCGACCATTGATATCATTGAGCTAATCTAAAGCTCAGCTAGAACCAATAAAAAATAAAGCTTAAAACCAAAATGACCACAGCCAAGATCATCCACAGCTTGTGGTTTTTGGGCTGTAAGGCTTGAATACCTTGTGTTCGGGTTACGTCACTATTATTCACATCTTTATGTTGTGATTTTTGCAGGGTTTGATCTTCTTTGAGAGTTAATTTCGGAGGAGTAAGACGATTTATTGTTAACTCTGCAGTTGAGATATCTTCTGAGTAAAGTTGCTCGTGGTTATACATACTTTTTAGTGCTGCATCATGACGTTTTGTGAGTTCTGTGACGATTTCTTGGGCATCGTCGTATTGAAAAGCCGTGTGTGTTGCGATGTATTGGATGGCTTGAATGATTTTGTTTTCTTCAACTAATACGATGACGTCGAGGAGTTGTTCATTGGTGAGTTGTTCTATTTTTTCATCCATTTCTGTGTCCTATTCATCAGTATTCACCTTTATTTTTGAAGTTATATGCGCAATTTTAAAGGTGGTTTTTGTAGCGTTTGTTAAAGCATTGGTATAAAAAAACCAGCATCATTGTGCTGGTTTCAAATATCAAACTTAGGGTCAAATTTGATTGTTTACATCATCATTCTTGGTCTCACGGATCATTAAGAATGCACATAAAGACAGAAGGGATGCAGCTGTGAGGTAGTAACCTACAGCATGTAGGCCATAAGTGGTTGCAAGTTTTGTTGCAATTAATGGCGCAAATGAAGCACCAAAGATGCCAGCAAGGTTAAAGGTCAGTGCTGAACCTGTATAGCGAACCGATATTGGAAAAATTTCAGAGAGCACGGTACCAATTGGCCCATAGGTTAAACCCATGATAGATAAACCAATACATAGGAATAAGAATACAACAAAAGTATTGCCTGATTCCAACATGCTGGAAAACACTAAACCAAACAGTGCCGCAGCAATACATACAGCAATAGACGTTGTTTTACGACCAAACTTTTCTGCAAATACTGCAGATAAAGGGATGAACGCAGCAAAGCAGAGTGTTGCGACCAATTGAAGTTGTAAGAACTGTTCACGAGTGTAACCCAGTTGTTTGGTGCCCCACTGTAAAGCAAAGACCGTCGTGAGGTAGAACACAACAAAGGTACAGATGGCAGCAATAGTGCCTAAAATCAGCATACCCCAGTGTTTGGTGATTACTTCTTTAAATGGAATATTAACTTCTTTTTGCTTGTCTAAAACTTTCTGGAACGCAGGAGTTTCATGGAGTTGTAAACGAATCCACAGTCCTACAATCACCAGTAGCGCACTTGATATAAATGGAATACGCCAACCCCATGTCATGAATGTTTCTTCAGACATGAAATGACCGAGTGTCAAGAATGAACCCGTTGCCAAGATAAAGCCAATCGGTGCACCTAACTGTGGAAACATACCATACCAAGCACGTTTACCTTCAGGTGCATTTTCTGTGGCAAGCAAGACCGCACCTGACCATTCACCACCTAAGCCGAGGCCTTGACCTAAACGACAGAGTGCAAGCAGTAATGGTGCAACAATTCCAATTTGTGCATAGGTTGGTAGCAAGCCAATACATACGGTTGAAAGCCCCATGGTTAGCAATGCGGCAACTAAGGTGGCTTTTCGACCAATACGATCACCTAAATGTCCAAACAGTGCAGCACCAATCGGGCGTGCAATAAAGGCAATCGCAAAGGTTGCTAATGACTGAATTGTAGCGGTCATCGGGTCGGTACTTGCTGGAAAGAACAAATATGGAAAAATGATGACTGCAGCAGTCGCATAAATATAAAAATCGAAGAATTCGATTGTGGTACCTACGAGACTGGCTGTAAGTACGCGAAATTTTGAGTTTACAGGCTGCTGTTGTTCTGCAACAGCAGTATTTAATGACGCCATGGTAGACCTTACACTTACTAAAAATAATGAGACTTAGTTTTAAAAGCGTAATCTTTTTAAAAAAGGCGTAATTTCTTAAAAAAATACGAAAACCCTGCGGACAAACTACGGGATTAGGGTTGCTAAAAAATGTAGTAGGTGCGGGTTATATCACGTAAAGATAGATAGACAAGAAATGTGATCCTGCACCGATCAATACAAAAATATGCCAGATAGCGTGAGTGTATCTTACCTTTTTTAGCGCATAAAACAATGCACCGATGGTGTAGGAAAGTCCACCAATGATTAAAAAAGTGAGTGCTTGTTTAGATAAAAAGCGTTGCATATCATCCATAACCAACACAGCCATCCATCCCATAAGTAGATAGGCAATCAGTGAGATTTTTTCAAAGCGATGGATGAAAACTAACTTGAATAGTGTGCCAATGAGTGCAATCACCCAAAGTGCAATGAGCAGGTAATGTGCTTTTTGTGTGGGTAGTGCGATAGACAAAAATGGGGTGTAGGTGCCCGCAATTAGATAATAAATGGCAGTGTGATCTAATTTTTTATACCAGCCTCGACGCTCAGGTGATTCGGCAAAATGATATAAGCTTGATGCTGCGAACAATAAAAATAGGCTCAAAGCATAGACCCACAGCCCGATCCATTGCGCTGTTTCTAAGTAAGACCCTTTGATAATCAATAATATTCCTGCTATGAGTGCAAGAGCTGCACCAATAGCATGGCTAATGAAATTGATTCGTTCTTCGACAGGATCGTAGTTTGCAACTGGATGAGCGTTCATAGGCAATCGTGCTTGTTTTTATAAAATATACAACTGTATCGTAATTCAAATTTGCATTTAGCGTAAGACGCTTTAAAATTTAATCGCAATTCTTTTTCTGGTTTCTATTATGACCACTTCGGTGTCTTCCTCTGTACAAGAGCAGCAATTCCTGCAAGCCTTTCAGCAAGCGCTTGAATCTCAATGTTTTGATCGGATGATTTTGAGCCAGTATCAGGGGGAAATGCAACAATTAGAAAAAATGACATTTCGGGTAGTGACTGTGCAAGGTCAGTCAGTATTGAGTTGTTTATATCGTTATAAAACTCAAGATGTCACTAAAAACTATTCCTTAGATCTGGCACTTGAAACGGTGACTGAACTTTTGGCACAGTGTAAACAAGCCAATTTGATGACGACTGAACAAGAGTTTCAACTGAAAAAGAACAAGAAGAAAGCCATGCTGACCCAAAGTAAAAATAAAACGCAGGCTAAAGTAGCAGAGCAGCAAGGGCATGATCGAATCAAGCAGCGTTTTGTCGATCAAGACAGTTATTTCTTACAGCCACTTGGTATTACCGATGCAAAAGCGCACATCGTTCCCAGTATGGCGCGTAAGTGGAAACAGATTAATAAATTTGTTGAAATTTTCTCAGGAGCTTTAAGTCATATTCAACTGCCTGAACAACTACGTGTGGTCGATTTTGGCTCGGGAAAAGGCTACTTAACTTTTGCTTTGTATGATTATTTGCTAAAGCAAGATCTGAATCCTTTTGTGACTGGGGTTGAGCTCAACAGCAAGATGGTGGAATTCTGTCAGGAGGTTGCACACAAGTCGGATTTTCAGCAACTTGATTTTTTTCAGGGTGATGTTCGGACGTACCAACCTGAACGTCTCGATGTGATGATTGCGCTGCATGCGTGCGATGTCGCGACTGACTTTGCGATTCATACGGGTATTCGTTTAAATGCTGAAATGATCATGTGCGCGCCGTGTTGTCATAAAGAATTACGTCCACAGTTGAAAGCTCCGCTTGTATTACAACCCATGTTGCAATTTGGCATTCATGCAGGTCAGCAAGCTGAAATGCTGACCGATACTATTCGTGCCTTATTACTCAAAGCCTATGGCTATGAAACCAAAGTGTTTGAGTTTGTAGCACTTGAGCATACCAGCAAGAATAAAATGATTTTGGCAACCAAGCGTAGGGATTATCAAGCGCCCGATGTTGCTGTCTTGGCACAAATTCAAGCTTTGAAAGAGATGTATGGCATTCAAAAGCATTCACTGGAACTGTTGTTGAATGATCAATGGGATCAGCAAGGTGTAGGGTGTAAGTGTTGATTTAGCCATAGTCGTTGAATCGGATGATACATATTCATGTTGTTTTTAAGGAAAATGAAATGCTAAGCCTAAACATCGTGCATGGAACGTGGGTTGAGCGACAACAGGCTGCGAAAATGATTCGTGAGCAGGTCTTTATTCAAGAGCAAAACATTGCTGCTGAAGATGAGTGGGATGAGCAAGATGAAATTGCAGTTCATTTTGTCGTCTATGAACAAGATCAAGCTATCGCCACGGCAAGGCTATTACAGAATCATAGTATTGGTCGTGTTGCTGTTTTAAAGTCGCATCGAGGTTTGGGTATAGGTCAGGTTTTGATGCAGGCTGTGATCGCATACGCCCAACAGCAACAGCGTCCATTTTTAGTGTTGTCTTCTCAAGTACATGCACAAGCGTTTTATCAGGCTTTGGGTTTTGTACAAGAGGGTGAGGTGTATTTAGACTGTGGTATTCCACATATTGATATGCGTTTATCGTCTATGAAAAAGCCCTGATGAATCAGGGCTTTTTCTTTTTAACGTAGATTAGTGACTATGTTCAGAAGACATCTGCGCATGTTCATCGGCACTCATACTATGTTCTTCAGCCGTTGCATGTTCGGTTATATTTTCAGAAGCAGCTTGATTGCTTGTTTCACGCGCTACTTTATCAGCCTGCGCTTTTGCCATTGACTCTTCAGACATAGCTGGTGCATTTTTAAAAGCATGTTGTTGAGTGTTCTGTTTAGCTTGCTGACTTGGCATATAGTCAGGTTCATTGGTTACTGCAAGGTAGAAGAAACCTAAGAAAAATCCGCTTAAAATGAAAGCAATGATCAGTGCTTTCCAACCCCATGGTGATTTTTCAGGAGAAGTATTGTCAGTCATGTGCAACAGCCCAATTGAATAATAATAAATCTAAAACGATGTAACTTTATAACACAAAAAGTGAGTTCGGGCGCGAAAATAATGCACTAAGATAGGTCAAAATTAAAAGATGAATCAGTATTTTAATTGGTTTCTCCAAGAGAATAAAAAAAGGGATCTATGGATCCCAGATTTTTAAGTCAGCATTTTAATGGATTTGCCCAGATGGCAATGATTGAATGAGTAATTGCGGTGCTTTAAAACGCTCACCGTATTTCGCTTCAAGCTGATTGGCACGTTGCAGAGCTTGCTCTAAACCATATTGATTTAAAAACTGAATTGCTCCCCCTGTCCACGGCGCAAAGCCAATCCCAAAGATCGAACCGATATTGGCATCAATTACAGACTCAAGGACATTTTCTTCATAACAACGTAACGTATCTAGCGATTGTACAAACAGGAAACGGTCTATCATTTCTTGTTCAGAAATATCAATCTCTTTTTTCCAGTGGTTCAAACCCTCCCAAAGCTGTTTCTTCCCACCTTCTGGGTAATCATAAAAACCTGCACCTGCGGCTTTACCTTTACGATTGAATTGATGAATCATGGTTTGAATCACATCATCTGCACCTGAGCGTGGTAAATCTTTACCCTCGGCCTGAAGCGCCTTACGCGTTTCATTGGCAACATGTTCAGAAAGGGTTAATGCAACTTCATCTTGAATGGCTAGTGGGCCAACGGGCATGCCTGCTTTGAGTGCCGCCATTTCTATACGAGCTGGATGTACACCCTCATGCAGTAAACGTAAACCTTCCTGAACAAAAGTACCAAATACGCGACTGGTGAAGAAACCACGGCTGTCATTCACAACGATCGGGGTTTTACCAATTTGCTGTACATAGTCATAGGCTTTTGCCAAAGTTTCAGCAGAGGTATTTTTGCCTTTAATGATTTCAACCAATTGCATTTTATCAACTGGACTAAAGAAATGTAGGCCAATAAAATTTGCCTGATCTTTTGAAGCTTTTGCCAAACCTGTAATCGGTAATGTCGAGGTATTTGAAGCCATCACACCACCATCCACAAGGAAAGTCTCAGCTTCTTGAGTGACTTTGGCTTTGAGTTCTTGATTTTCAAATACTGCTTCAATCATTAAATCACAGCCTTTTAAATCTTCCGCAGATGCCGTTGCAGTAATCAAGCTTAAAACCTGATCACGCTTTTCAGCCGTCATACGTCCTTGTGATACTTTTTTATCTAGCAGTTTTTGGCTATAGGCTTTACCTTTTTCTGCATTTTCAATAGAGGTATCTTTCAATACCACAGCAACACCTTTAATTGCTGTCGAGTAAGCAATGCCCGCTCCCATCATCCCTGCACCAAGCACACCCACTTTTGTTGCTTGCCATTTCAGAATATCTTTAGGGCGACTTGCACCTGCTTTAATAGCATTCAGCCCATGCCAAAAAGTACCGATCATATTTTTTGAAATTTGACCTGTCGCCAGATAGGTAAAATAACGAGATTCAATGGTCAGTGCAGTATCCACATCCACCTGTGCACCTTCAACCGCAGCCGCCATAATGGCTTCAGGTGCTGGATAACATCCTTTGGTTTTATCACGTAACATTGCTGGAGCAATCGCCAGCATTTGCGCAACCGCAGGTGTTTTAGGATCACCACCCGGAATTTTATAACCTTTCACATCAAAAGGCTGTTGTGATGCTTTTGTGGATGGGGGATGTGCTTTCACCCAAGCAATCGCTTTATCCATCAATTCTTCAGGTGTTTCCGCCGTGTCTTGGATTAAACCTAATGATTTCGCTTTATCCACACCAAACTGCTTACCTTCCATTAAAAAAGGAAAAGCATTTTGTAAACCTAAAAGGCGTACCATACGCACGATACCACCACCACCCGGCAGTAGGCCTAAAGTCACTTCTGGCAAACCGAATTTTGTTTTAGGATCATTCAATGCGATACGTGCATGACAGCCTAAAGCAATTTCCCAACCGCCACCCAAAGCCGTACCATTCAATGCTGCTACAACAGGTACACCTAAAGTTTCGATATAACGAAACTCGGTTTTCATTTTCTGAACCATTTCAAAAAAAGGCGTAGCATCTTCAAGTTGTGCTTGAATCAATTCATCTAAATCACCGCCTGCAAAGAAAGTTTTCTTCGCTGAACGGAAAATAATCCCAGTAATTGACGTTTCAGATTTCAGTTTAGAAACAATATTTTCTAAAGCTACACGGAAATCCGCATTCATAGTATTTGCTGATTGATTCGGGGAATCTAAAGTCAGAATAATAATGCCATCGTCATTTTTTAGATATTGAATTGCGCTCATAAAATTTTTATCCAAATGATTTTTTGAATTTGAAATGTATGCGTCTGCGTAGTTGTATAATTTTGTAGCATCACAGAGTCATTCCAAATTTATTTTAATTTCGGGTTTAACCTTCGGTTCGACCTACCTTGCGAAACGTTGTTTCTCATTCGGCAAAAGTAGGCAAAACCATTGTCATACGCAAAACCTGAGGTACGGCAAAAATTAATAATCTTTGCCGTACCTCAAGGCGAAAGCTATGCTTGAGCATGAACTACGCACTTTGTTTGTCTTGCGCTACACCAAAGCTTTAGCCGCTTTGGCTTGCTCAGGTTGCGTATGACTTATTTGTGTATCAAATGCTCAATAAGGTTTAGGTGGTTATACCAACTCAATAATGGTCGCAATACCCATGCCACCACCTACACATAATGTTGCCAAACCACGCTTTTTACCTTGACGCTCTAATTCATCCAGTAACGTTCCGAGAATCATCGCACCCGTCGCACCCAATGGATGCCCCATCGCAATTGCGCCACCATTTACATTAACCTTCTCAGCAGGCACTTTTAATTCCGTCATAAAACGCATCACTACAGATGCAAAAGCTTCATTGACTTCAAATAGATCAATATCGTCAACCGTTAAGCCTGTTTTTGCCAATGCTTTACGAGCAGCAGGTGCAGGCCCTGTCAGCATAATGGTTGGATCCGAACCGACCAATGCTGTCGCCAATACTTTGGCACGTGGTTTTAAACCTTGTTCTTTGACCGCTTTCTCGGAAGCAAGCAATACAAGTGCTGCACCATCGACAATACCCGATGAATTTCCTGCATGATGCACATGGTTAATTTTTTGCGCTTCTGGATATTGTTGTAATGCAATCGCATCAAACCCCATTGCTCCCATCATTTCAAAACTTGGATTGAGCTTTGCTAAACCTTCTGCTGTTGTGGTTGGTTTAATAAATTCATCTTGGTCTAAAATGATCACGCCTGCTTTATCTTTGATGGCGACGACTGATTGATTAAAATAACCTGCAGCTTGCGCCGCCGCCGCTTTACGCTGAGAATTTGCTGCAAAACGATCAACATCTGAACGCGTATAACCATCCAATGTTGCAATTAAATCAGCACCAATCCCTTGCGGAACAAAATGTGATTTTAAATTGGTTTCAGGGTCTAATGCCCATGGCCCACCATCGGAACCCATTGGGATACGTGACATCGACTCTACGCCACCAGCAACAACCACATCCTCCCAACCTGAACGTACTTTTTGAGCCGCCATATTGACTGCTTCTAAACCTGACGCACAAAAGCGATTGATTTGTACACCCGCAACATCATTGTCCCAACCTGCTGCAATTGCCGCAGTTTTCGCAATATCACCGCCTTGATCAGCTATTGGTGTGACACAACCCAAGACTATGTCATCGACTTTAGACGTATCTAAATGATGACGATCTTTGAGTTCATTCAATAATGTGGTCAGCAACGTAATAGGTTTCACTTCATACAATGAACCATCTTTCTTTCCCTTTCCGCGTGGTGTGCGAATGGCATCAATGATATAAGCCTCGCTCATAGCTGTTCCTTTTATCACTTTTAAGTTGTTATGTCCTTGAGTGTACAAATTAATCGCCGTGATGCAATGACTAGAACGGGTCAGGCTAGATGAAGATTTTTGCCAATAGCCTGAGTTTAGGGCATAAAAAAACCCAAGATCGAAATCTTGGGTTTAGCAATGTGCCGAACCGTCGTCAAACTAAAAAATTAGTGATAACCGTGTAGTTGGCGATATAAACCAGGTGTGACGCCTGTCCATTTTTTAAAGGCACGGTGGAAGGTGCTGGTTTCACTAAAGCCCACTTGTTGTGCCACATCTTCCAACGTCAAACCCGGATTTAACAGCAGGTGAATCGCGGCATCACGACGTAATGCATCTTTCACGCCTTGGTAACTTTTACCTTCAGCGGCTAAGCGACGACGCAACGTTTGAGGAGATAAATACAACATGGAAGCCACATCGTTCAGGGTTGGCATTTCCTCACCAATTTGACTTTTCAACACATCACGAATACGTGAAGTGAGGGAGTTGGTGTTTTTAAATTTCACTAACAACTGTGCAGGAGCGGCTTTTAAGAACTCTTCTAACGTTTCTTCATTCTGACGAATTGGTAAGTCCAAATAATCTGCGGCAAAAGTGATTTCTGTACGCGGCATATCGAACTGCATCACAGGTGCGAAGAATAAGGCATCATATTCATCTGCATGTGCAGGACGTTCATAGCCAAAATGTACACGTTCAAGTGGTAAACGACGTTCAATCAACCAAGAAGCAAGACCATGCCAAATCATCAACATACTTTCAGTGATAAAGTGATCTGGGTCCATTGATTTTGGAATCTGGGGAACGAGACGCGCTTCGTGCTTGTCGCGCTCTAATGTCACAGACCATTCATCACCAAAGAGCTTATAAAACTGTGAAGACAGTTCTAAAGCATCCCCTAAGGTCTTGGCATGAATAATCAACTGGCACATGATGGCAAATGTACCTAGACGACGTGGTTGTTTGTCAAAACCAACATGTTCGTCTTGGGTGACCATCCATAACATTTTAACGAAGCGAGTATATTGTTCTGGAGAAATACGGGCTTTAGGCTGACGCAGCAGTTCTGCCTCAATGCCAACGTGAGAAAGTAATGTTTCGACATCCATGCCGAGACGTTTTACGCCAGTTAAAGCCGCATTGACGAAATGGATACTAATGGTATCACGGCTCATATTTAATCCTTCAGTCTCTTTTATATTCACTTGCGTTTGACCTAAATGACGCTAAAAAAATAAGTTTAGGCAATTTACACTAAAGTTTTTTGCCTTTTTACATGTTAAATTGCCGAAATGATCAAGGTAAATGGCTGAACATGACATTGTTTTGTTGCTTTTATATTTCTAAAATAGCTAAAAAATCAACATAAAAAGAGTAAAAAGTAGCATGGATATGGCATTGAAAGGATTGAAAGTTCTCGATTTTTCTACACTTTTACCGGGACCGTTTGCAACAATGTATTTGGCAGACTTAGGTGCAGAAGTGATCCACATCGAGTCTCCAACTCGACCTGATCTGATCCGTTTAATGCCACCTTATGCCAATGGACAGGCCACAGCACACAGTTATCTCAACCGAAATAAGCATTCTGTAGCACTGGATTTAAAAGATCCTGCCAATATTGAACTGATCAAGTCGAAAATTTCAGACTATGACATTGTGATTGAGCAATTCCGCCCGGGGGTAATGCAAAGACTGGGACTTGACTATCAAACTTTATCTGAAATTAATCCGCGCTTGATCTATTGTTCCATTACGGGTTATGGGCAAACAGGTTTATATCAAAATAAAGCAGGGCACGATATCAACTATGTGGCTTTGTCTGGGATCGCAGGACATAGCGGCCGACAGCACAGTGGTCCTCCTCCTTTGGGAATTCAAATTGCGGATATTGCAGGCGGGTCATTACATAGCGTGATAGGAATACTCGCAGCTGTGATCGAAAGGCAGCGTAGTGGCATAGGGCAGTATATTGATATCTCTATGACTGACTGTGTGGTGGGGCTCAGTAGCATGGCTGCAGCGGCGAGCTTAGCAGGACAGGAAAAGCAAGGGCCGGAGCAAAGCTATCTCAATGGTGCGACTTTTTATGACTATTATGAAACGCAAGATGGCCGCTATTTGTCGATTGGGAGTTTAGAGCCACAGTTTTTACACGGACTGGCAGAAATTTTAGAGTTGCCGATTGTGGCTGAAAAAGGCGCCTCACTGGCAACTGACGACCGTCAGGTGGTGAAACAAGCGATAAAAGCCAAGATTAAAACCCAAGATTTTGCTGTATGGAACGCAATTTTTCAGTCACGGGATGTCTGTGTTGAGCCTGTATTGAAGCTGGATGAAGCACTTGATTCGCAACTGGCAAGAGACCGAAAATGGATTGTTGCTGTGCCTTTAGAAGAGGGGAGTACAAAAAGCGAACAACAATTAGCTTGTCCAATCAAGTTTTCACGTTCAAAAATAAGGTATGAATTTATAGGGAAATCTTTGGGTTTTGACTCTTTGTAAATATCATATAGCGATAATTTAACCAGTTTTAAAACAATAATCTAACAAAAACAATGGGTCTTTATACAAATAGCAAGTATCATATCAATTGGTTGTAAAATTGTAAGAAAGGTCACCAATTATGAATAAATGTAATAGAAGTTGGTGTTTAACGGTGAGTTTATTAACACTCAGCTGTTGCCTGCAAACTGTATATGCTGCAAATGCATTCGAGGTACAAAGCCCTTGGATGCTCGGTGATTGGAATGGTCAACGCACCGCATTGCAAGAAAAAGGCTACGATTTTAGCTTTGGTTATACGGGTGAGATGGCAACTTTACTCGATGCTTCACGTTCTTCAAATCATGGTACTGAATATGCAGACCAGTTTGCATTTGGTACGCACTTCGATTTAGACAAAATTTTGGGTTGGCAGGATACTGAGGCTCAAATCACCATTACTGAGCGTAATGGACGTTCACTTTCTCAAACTTCCGATGCTTTAGATGGACATTTAAGTTCTACTCAAGAAGTGTGGGGACGTGGACAAACGTGGCGTTTAACGGATTTGTGGATTAAGAAAAAGTTCATGGATCAAAAGTTGGACATCAAAGTCGGTCGTTTTGGTGAAGGTGAAGACTTCAACAGTTTCGATTGTGATTTCCAGAATCTTGCACTGTGTGGCTCTCAAGTTGGTAACTGGGTCGGTGACCAATGGTACAACTGGCCTGTCAGTCAGTGGGCTGCGCGGGTTAAATACAATATCCGTCCTGAGCTATATGCACAAGTTGGGGTATATGAATATAACCCTGAAAACTTAGAGCGTGGCAAAGGCTGGAACTTAAGTACTGATGGTTCGCATGGCGCGATTCTTCCTGCTGAAGTGGTGTGGCAACCTGCTGTAGGTATAAATAAGTTACCCGGTGAATATCGTGCGGGTTATTACTATAGTTCAGCAGATGCCACAAATATTCAAAACCCGCAGCAAACTTCACATAAACAAGGGGGCTGGGTGGTTGCCAAGCAGCAACTCACAGCACATCACGGTGATGCTGCACGTGGTTTAACAGGCTTTGTAAATCTCACGCTACATGACTCAGACACCAATACGGTTCGCGACATGCAGAACATAGGTTTGGTCTATAAAGGCGCTTTCGATGCACGTCCACAAGATGAAATTGCGATTGGCTTGGGGCGTATTAGCATCAATGATGACGTGAATGAGGCGAATATTGCCAATAACAGCGTTGATGCCCGTGGCTTACAAAGTGAAGAATATGATGCCGAGATTTACTACGGTATTCATGCAGCCAACTGGTTAACCATTCGTCCCAATATCCAATATATCCGCCATGTAGGCGCGTATAAAAATGGTGAAAATGCATGGGTCGGCGGAATTAAATTCCAGACGGCATTTTAGTTTCTAGATCTATAAGTATTTGTCCAACAAGGTTGATAAATACGTTTATGGTTATTCAAAGCATAAAACTGTTTGAAATAAGTCGTTTGGACAGATACTTAAAATCTAAAAACTGTCTAGGTGCTTATATCAATGTTGAAATGATATGAGCTTTTAACAGAATCTAAGAAAAAGGTGGTCAATATGAGTACTCCGTCTTCAGGTTCAGGACTTAAAACTTTTACAGCTGTGATTGCTGTGATCTTTGGTTTAGTCCTGCTGATAGGAGGGATTTATCTTGCAGTGCTTGGTGGGTCTTGGTACTACATCATTGCGGGTTTACTCTTCATCGCGACTGCAGTACTACTGCAAAAATTAAAAAGTACGGCATTAATCGTTTATGCCTTGTTGGTCTTGGGTACAGTGGTGTGGGGCCTTTGGGAAGTGGGTTCTGACTTCTTTGCCTTGGCGCCACGTCTAGATATCCTTGGTTTATTTGGATTATGGTTACTCATTCCAGCGGTCACACGTGGCTTTGATAACGCTAAAGGTGCAAAAATTGCTTTAACAGGTTCATTGGCAATTACCATTGCAGTGATGATCTATGCTGTATTTAATGATCCTCAAGAAATTCGAGGTGAACTGAGCAGCAAGCAACCTGCAACCGCACAGTCCATTCCAGGTGTTGCGGATGGCGACTGGCCTGCTTATGGCCGTACTCAGTCTGGTTTGCGTTATTCTCCTTTAACGCAAATTAACTCTGAGAATGTTAAAGATTTAAAAGTGGCTTGGACCTATAACACAGGTGACTTTAAAACAGAAAATGACTCTGGTGAAACCACCAATCAAGTCACCCCAATTAAAGTTGGGGACAATATGTATATCTGTACCACGCACCAAAAACTGGTTGCCCTCGACCCAGCTACAGGTAAGGCGAAATGGACTTTTGATCCGAAGTTGAAATCGGACAATACTTTCCAACATTTAACCTGTCGTGGCGTGTCTTATTATGATGCGAACAATACAGTTGGTTTTGAAGCCAGCTTGCAACATAAAAAGTCATCGTCTGAGTTGTGCCCACGTAAAGTGATCTTGCCGGTGAATGATGGTCGTTTGGTTGCCATCAATGCTGATACTGGTGAGCGTTGTACGGACTTTGGTAAAAATGGTGAAGTCGACTTACAAAAAGATATGCCATTCCCTTATCCGGGCGGTTATATCCCAACTTCACCACCTGTGGTCACAGGCACGACGATTATTATTGCGGGTTCAACCACAGATAACTATTCAACTGAAGAACCTTCAGGTGTGATTCGTGGTTATGATGTGAATACGGGTGCATTGTTGTGGGTGTTTGATACAGGTGCCGAAGATCCGAACGCGATTCCAGCTCCGGGTCAAAAGTATGTTCAAAACTCACCGAATGCATGGGCACCATTAGCTTATGATGCAGCTTTGGATATCGTTTACATTCCAACGGGTGTAGGTACGCCAGATATTTGGGGTGGTAACCGTACCGAATTACATGAGCGTTATGCCAACTCAATGCTGGCACTGAATGCCTCAACAGGTAAGTTGGTGTGGAATTTCCAAACCACGCATCATGATTTGTGGGATATGGATGTACCATCACAGCCGACATTGACGGACATCAAAGACAAATCGGGGAAAATGGTTCCTGCCATTTACGTGTTAACGAAAACAGGTAATGCCTTTGTTCTAGACCGTCGTACTGGTGCAGCCATTGTTCCAATTACGGAAAAACCTGTACCACAAACAGTGAAACGTGGGCCACAAACCAAAGGTGAGCGTTATTCTGCGACACAACCTTTCTCTGATTTTGATCTTGCACCAAAAGAGAAATTGACGGATAAGCAAATGTGGGGCGCAACCATGTTTGACCAGTTGATGTGCCGTGTGTCTTTCCACAAACTGAACTATGACGGTATTTATACCCCACCTTCAGAAAACGGAACTTTGGTTTTCCCAGGCAACTTGGGTGTATTCGAATGGGGCGGTATGTCTGTTAACCCTGACCGCCAAATTGCGGTGATGAACCCAATCGGTTTGCCGTTTGTGTCTAAGCTTATTCCAGCCGATCCAAACCGTCCGAAAACAGCCAAAGGTGCAGGCACTGAAGCGGGTGTACAACCGATGTATGGTGTGCCTTATGGTGTAGAGATCAGTGCGTTCTTGTCTCCATTTGGCTTACCATGTAAACAGCCTGCTTGGGGCTTTGTGGCAGGTGTGGATTTAAATACTCATGAAGTTGCATGGAAACGTCGTATTGGTACGATCCGCGACAGCTTACCAGGGATTCAATTGCCACCATTTAAAATGGGCGTGCCTATGCTTGGTGGTTCAATCTCAACTGCGGGTAATGTGATGTTTGTCGGTGGTACGCAGGATAATTATATCCGTGCCATCAACGTGACCAATGGTGATGAACTTTGGAAAGGTCGTTTACCAGCGGGTGGTCAAGCCACACCAATGACCTATGAAGCCAATGGCAAACAGTATGTGGTCATTATGGCGGGTGGTCATGGTTCATTTGGCACCAAGATGGGAGATGCTTTGGTGGCGTATGCCTTACCAGATGCAAAATAATTTGCTGTAGTCATTTAAACTTTCAAATAGCCTGATTCGTCAGGCTATTTTTATGTGCAGTCAGTTGAAAAGGGCAAAGTAAGAACGAGGAAGAAATAGAAAAATTGAGATCTGCCCAGAAAGCCGGGTTTAAAATTTACGCAGTAGCAATGGATGGGCTAGCGTGTATATGATAGCCTGAATGAGGTTAGCTGAATAATGTATAAGTATCTAATAAAAAATACTTTAATCAGAAAAAACCTTTAGGATTAGGGACAAACAGCACATCTACTTATCCTTATCAATAAAACAGCTATGAAATATGTAAAAAACGCATTTTGTTGATAGTTTAAATCTCGTTATGCTGTCAGCCGTTATAATGAAACTACTAGCTGTACGCCATGTATTTATATACTGATTTCGATCAGCAACTGATCAATGAACGTGTTGCACAGTTCCGTGACCAAACGGAACGTTATTTAGCTGGAAAACTCACTGAAGATGAGTACCGCCCATTACGTCTTCAAAACGGTCTCTATGTACAACGCTATGCGCCAATGTTACGTATTGCTGTGCCTTATGGCTTAATGAACTCAACGCAATTGCGCAAAGTTGCAGAACTTGCAACTGAGTTTGACCGTGGTTATGCACACGTTTCAACCCGTCAGAATATTCAGTTTAACTGGCCTGCGCTAGAAAATGTTCCAGACATGCTTCAAGAGCTTGCTTCGGTACAAATGCATGCGATCCAAACTTCGGGTAACTGTATTCGTAACACGACTACAGACCAATATGCAGGTGTGGTTGCTGGTGAAGTAGCTGACCCACGTCCTACCTGTGAATTGATCCGTCAATGGTCAACCTTCCACCCAGAATTTGCTTTCTTGCCACGTAAGTTCAAGATTGCTGTATCAGCACTTGAAGAAACCGATCGTGCAGCGACCTCATTCCATGATATTGGGGTGTATATCGTTAAAAATGCAGCGGGTGAGATCGGCTATAAAATTAAAGTTGGTGGTGGCTTAGGTCGTACCCCTGTAATTGGTAGTTTCATTCGTGATTTCTTGCCACGTGAAGACCTGATTGCTTATTTAGAAGCCGTACTACGTGTTTATAACTTACACGGTCGCCGTGATAACAAATACAAAGCACGTATTAAAATTTTGGTGAAAGCGTTAACGCCTCAAGTCTTTGCTGAAAAAGTTGAAGCTGAGTTTGCGCATACCATTAAAACTTTAAAGATTCAGCCTGAAATTTTGCAGAAATTAGACGAAGAATTTATACCGTTTGATTATCAAGATTATGCCGATGAAGATTTTTCTGAACAGTTTGCTGCGCATCCAAAATTCAAACAGTGGTTCAATATCAATACCAATGCACATAAAGTGAAGGGCTATCGTATTGTAACGATTTCGTTGAAACGTACGGGTATTGCACCGGGTGACGTGACCACGGAAGAAATGAATTTGATTGCAGATCTTGCAGACAAATACACCTTTGGTGAATTGCGGACCACGCATGAGCAAAATATTTCTTTGGTCGATGTGCCTCAGAAAGATTTGTTTGAGCTTTGGACTATTCTTGAGAAAAACAATCTAGCACGTGCACACATTGGTTTCTTAACAGATATTATCTGCTGCCCAGGCGGTGACTTCTGTTCATTGGCAAATGCAAAATCAATTCCTATTTCAGAAGCGATTTCACGACGTTTTGATGACTTAGATACCATTTATAACCTTGGCAAACTGGATCTGAATATTTCAGGTTGTATGAATGCATGTGGTCATCACCATGTGGGCAACATTGGTATTTTAGGTGTAGACAAAAAAGGTGCTGAGTTCTACCAAATCACTTTGGGTGGTAATGCAGACCATGATGCTTCAATTGGTGACATCTTAGGCCCATCATTTGCAGCTGACGTGGTACCAGACATCGTTGAAGAAATTTTAAATACCTATCTTGACCTTCGAAATGAGGGTGAAGAATTCATTGAAACTTATCGCCGTGTGGGCATCCAACCCTTTAAGGAGCGTGCATATGCTTAATACAGCACTACAAGTCCTCTCTAAAGATGGCACGATTGCCGACAACACTTACCAAGTGATTGGTGAAGATGGTGTTTTACCACAAGGTGATGTGGTTTTAACGGTTGAGCAGTTAGATCAATTGGCTCAAGTTTCGGGTAAAAAAGCACTACTGGTGACAGTCGATGCTTCACCTGAAACGCATGAGTTCCCTTTAGATCAGCTAGATGCCATATTTATTGATTTTTCTGGTTTTAACGATGGTCGTGGCTATTCATTTGCAGCGCTATTACGCCGTCAAGGTTTCCAAGGCGAACTACGCGCAACAGGTGATGTGTTTAAAGATGTCTTGAACTACATGAAACGTTCAGGCTTTGATACCTTTGTTGTTAAAGAAGGCAAAGACATTCTTGAAGCAGCAGCGGGTTTAAATGATTTTAGAAATCCGTATCAAGCATCAACAGCCGTTGCTCAAGCCAGTTATCAAACAGGCGCTTAAATTTTTAGGCAAGCATTGAAAAGCTGGACTTTAGTCCAGCTTTTTTGTATTTATACGCAGCATTTTTGATGAACAAATTGAAGAAAAAAAGCAGGAAAATTTGACATGATGGCACTCTTTGCAAAGATTAATCCTGGTGTTATTTGGCTACTCATCGCTATTGCTACAGATGTGCTTTCGACTTTTTACTCTGCAAAAGGCAATGGCTTGGTCAATAAATTGGATCAAGGCATTGCACTAGTGCTGTACATGATTTCTTTTGCATGCGCTGCCTATGCTTTAAAATTTATGCAAGCAGGCATTTTATATGTGCTGTGGTCTGGTATTGGTGTCATCGCCACTGCACTACTGGCCAAGACATTTTTAGGACAAAACATAGATCTAGCAGGATGGCTTGGTATCGGTTTTATTACTGTTGGGCTCACTATTATTGCGCAATTTTCCAATATTGATGTTTGATAATCGACAGTGAATGACAGCTATTTCATAATTTGTTATAAAAATAAAATTCTTTCATTAAAAAATAAAATGTTAAACTTTTTAAAAAAGCTCTTTGGTTTGTCTGAGCAACATATAAATGCATCTAATGTATTTGAAAAGCAGTCCGTTGAATGTTTAGAAGAACAATCTTCTTATGTAATTATGCCAAAAATAAAAAATGAAAATCTTGAAGAAAGTTCTTTAGATGAATTGCTTTGGCAGCTTAGAAGTTATGATGGGTATATACGTCAGAGTACATTAGAACAACTGCAAGACTGTTATGAGACTGCACTTTTTCCAGCTTTATTATTTCGGTTAAGTGACTATGTTCCAATTAACCAAAAGTTGGCAGCTGCACACTTGCAACGGTGGAGTGAAAGGTCTGAATTTAGTCGGCTTTGTGTTGATTATTTTTTAGATATTGCGGCGATACAAAAACGAATACGCGTTGTTACTGAAGTTGAAGAATTATTATTGAAAGAGGTTGCTAATAATAAAAGTTATTTGCAAGACACCTTGATTTCATTACAAGGAGAACTTCCTCGTATTTTGTTGGTTTATATCAAAAAATACCAATGGGTTGAACAGGATTACTTGATTGAATTATGCAAAGTTGCGAAAGACCAAATAGTCCGTAAATTTTGGCTTGATTTTATTATTGAAACTCAATCAAATCAGGAACTTTGGGTTGAACTCCAGACTTCAAAATTTCGAGATGTGCAGTATCGTTTATTTGATGTCTTGTATCATAGAGGTGTTTTAACAACGGATGATTTAATTAAGCTTTGGCACAGTCATTATTTATCTATAATGGATTATGCATATTTTGCTTTAAGGCAATGTCAATTTGATTTTAAAGAATATTTTACTCAATATTCTATTGATAGTTTAAACCGACAACAGCTGAAAATTAGAGCTTTTCAATGGATTCTATGGAAAGGTGATTTACCTCATTTTTTTCATATTATTGAAAAAATGGAATCTCAAAAAGTTGCAAATGCATTGGTCTTATTTGCATTGAAACAAAAAAATATCAAACTAAATCAATATTTAGAATATTTTCATTCTACTCAACAAATAGTGTCACCATCTCAATTTATTAAAGCAAAAGGATATTGTGATACCCAGCCTACTTTAGATGAATTAAAACAGTATTTATGCTTAGTCGAAGGAAGTTTGTCATTTCAGCAAAAATTAGACTTAACGCAAGGTTATAGTTTATGGGATCAGCTTTATTGGTTTGTTACGCAGCAAAAATTTATAGAAACTGAGAAAGATCAGCAGAGCTTTTACTATCATTTACGGTGTCGTCTACAATTTCTTAGTTATGAAACCTATCCACCGAGATGGACTGTACTTCAGAAAAATGAAGTGAAACAACATTTACCAACTTTTATGAAACAATACCCTGAGATTTTTGAAGATATTGGAGTTCGTAAAATATTAGAAAACATATAAATAGAGAAATAATAATGCAATATCAATTTGAGATTGCATTATTACAAATATGCAATTATCCATCTAGTTGGCAATTCACCATCCATTTAATTCCAAACTGATCAGTAAATGCGCCATAGAGTGCACCCCAAAAGGTTTTCTCTAGAGGCATCTCTATTTTTCCATTGATTGAAAGTGCATCAAATAAACGTTTTGCATCGGCTTGCTCATGGGCTTCCAAATTGATCGAAATATAATGGTTATTACCTACTGTAAATACAGTATTGCTTTGAGCACAAAACTGATCATTCGTGTCGGATGCCATAAGCACTGTTGTTTCGTTAATCGGTAATGAAACATGCATGATTTTTTGTTGCTCAGCTTCGGAAAGGGTGACTGAACTTTCATCTGAAGGTAAATCTCCATAACGCATGAAGGTTGCAAACTCTCCACCAAAGACAGATTTGTAAAAATTAAAAGCGGCTTCGGTTTGACCGTCAAAGTTGAGGTAGTGATTCAGTTGCATTGTCTTATCCTTATTGTTTTTTTCGTCGTTATTTTAACAAGTCGTTGAGATCGACCGTAATAGAATCTTGTAATAGAAAATCCCCCGAAGTCGAGGGATTCTCATAAATATCGCTTTTATATCAGCTAATCATCCAATCTTTTATTGTATAAAATATGTCAATAAAAGAAGGTTGCTTGCATCTTAAAGTAATTCAATCGCGACAGCAGTCGCTTCACCGCCGCCGATGCATAGTGCTGCAATCCCTTTTTGACCACCTGTGCGTTTAAGTGCATGAATTAAAGTGAGGATAATACGTGAGCCTGTTGAACCGACAGGATGACCCAGTGCGCAAGCTCCACCATTGATGTTCACTTTTGCAGGATCAAGCTTGAAGTCATCTATTGGACACATGGTCACCATTGCAAAAGCTTCATTGATTTCCCAAAGGTCGACCTCTTGTGCATCCCACCCCGTTTTTTTCAATACTTTTTCAATTGCACCAACGGGTGCAATGGTAAACTCTGATGGATGTTGTGAATTCGAAGCATAAGCCACAATTTTAGCTAATGGGGCTAAACCTTTGTTCGATGCATTTTCTGCTGAAGTTAAAACCAATGCTGATGCACCATCCGAGATTGAACTTGCATTTGCCGCAGTGATGGTGCCGTCTTTAGCAAAAGCAGGGCGAAGGCTTGGAATTTTTGCAATGTTGGCATTGAACGGTTGTTCATCTTTATCAATGACAACATCCCCTTTACGGGTTGCTACAGTCACAGGCACAATTTCATCGGCAAAGTAACCTTCGTTGACTGCTGTTTGTGCGCGCTCTAAAGAGCGAATCGCGAAGGCATCCATTTGCTCACGCGTATAGCCACGAGTATTGGCCATATCTTGTGCAAAAGAACCCATCAAACGGCCTGTTTCAGCATCTTCTAAACCATCAAGGAACATGTGGTCTTTGACATCGCCATGTCCCATACGGTAGCCCGCACGCGCTTTGGTTAAAATATAAGGTGCATTTGTCATCGACTCCATGCCACCTGCAACAACAATATTTGCAGAACCAGCTTTGATCATGTCCGCCGCTTGCATAACTGCTTTCATACCAGAACCACAGAGCTTATTAATGGTTACGGCACCTGTTGAATCAGGTAAACCAGCTTGGCGCATAGCTTGGCGTGCTGGACCTTGCTTTAAACCGGCAGGTAGAACACAGCCCATAATGACTTCTTCTACATCGTTTGCTTGTAAGCCTGCTCGAGCAATCGCTTCTTTGATGGTCACAGCACCGAGTTCAGGCGCAGTTACGCTTGCTAAACTGCCTTGAAAACCACCCATTGCGGTACGTGCACCATTTACAATCACGATGTCTGTCATTTTCTTCTCCGAAATCACTTATCTGTTTTGTTGGAAACTTAAGCAGTATATGCAAATTTTTTAGAGTGAAAAGCTGAAAACGTGATTATGGACTCATGGGTCTAGTTACAGGTATTGAGTGGTTCGGCTCGGAGCTGTCCCATTTTGCTCATGACTAGTTTAAAATGATCTGAGCTTTGCAAAGAGCAATAATAAAAAGTTCCATTTGAGCCGAGAGGGAGACCATTTTCAGCTTTAAAGCTTAAGGATGGAAGGTTGAGTGTGCCTCGCCAATCAAGATTGCCATATTTGAGCTGTTGCTGTTCTGTCCGAATAATGGTTTCGGTGGGATCTACTCGTCGGTTTTTATTATTATCGATAAATACAATAAAGCCTGTGTTCCATTGATGATTCTGGCATTGAACGAGGTCTTGACTTGGACAAATGGTGATATTTTGATGTTGTAAGTTGGCTATATTCTTGGCAGCCTGAATACTATTTCTTAATATATTCAGCGTCTTGCTTCGCTCTTGAGAGGCCATGTGTTGATGAAAATATGGCAGGGCGAGTGTGCAAATGATGGCAAGAATAGTGATGGTAATCACAAGTTCAAACAAAGTTATCCCTTTTTTATTGATATAAAACATGTATTTATCCGTATTTTTTATTTTAAGATTATTTTTTATTTATTAAAGCTTTGTTTATCAAACAAATTTTATACATAATTAGTAGTACTCAACTTGTTCAAAAAGCTGTTAAAATGTATGACAAGTGAAAATAAGCGATTCGCAACTAAAAATTGAGTAAAAAATTACCGAATTACAACGGAAATTGTAAGTAATTTTGTCAATAATTTACTTGATTAAAGTTATCAAGCACTTGGAAAAAAAATAAAGTGTTTGTATGATTCATTGCGAATAGCTTAAAAATAAAACTGGGGTATAAAAAAACCTATCTCAGAATGGTTAAATAATTTTAAGCTTAGCTTGAAAAACAATTGTTATCTCTGGAGGATAAATCCATGAAAATGAGTCGTATTGCATTAGCAATGCTCGTAGCTGCTCCTTTAGCTGCTGCAAACGCGGGCGTAACTGTTACTCCATTAATGCTTGGTTACACTTTCCAAGACAGTCAGCACAACAACGGAGTTGACCACTTAACTTCAGGTCCTGAACTTCAAGACGATTTATTCGTTGGTGCTGCTCTAGGCGTTGAATTGACTCCATGGTTAGGTTTCGAAGCTGAATACAACCAAGTTAAAGGTGATGTAGACGGTTTAGCTGCTGGCGCTGAATACAAGCAAACTCAAATCAATGGTAACTTCTATGCTACTTCTGATTTGATTACTAAAAACTACGACAGCAAAATTAAGCCGTATGTACTTTTAGGTGCTGGTCACTATAAATATGACATCGATGGTATTGCTAAAGACGAAGAAGGTACTTTAGGTAATGCTGGTCTTGGTGCTTTCTGGCGCTTAAACGACGCTTTATCTCTACGTACTGAAGCTCGTGCTACTTACAACATTGATGAAGATTTCTGGAACTACACAGCACTTGCTGGTCTTAACGTAGTTCTTGGTGGTCACTTGAAGCCTGCTGCTCCTGTAGTAGAAGTTGCTCCAGTTGAGCCTGTTGCTCCAGTTGAACCACAAGAGTTAACTGAAGACCTTAACATGGAACTTCGTGTGTTCTTTGATACAAACAAATCAAACATCAAAGACCAATACAAACCAGAAATCGCTAAAGTTGCTGAGAAGTTAGTTGAATATCCAAACGCTACTGCTCGCATCGAAGGTCACACAGACAACACTGGTCCACGTGCATTGAACGAACGTTTATCTTTAGCTCGTGCTAACTCTGTTAAATCGTCTCTAGTAAACGAATACAACGTTGACCCAGCTCGTTTGTCTACTCAAGGTTTCGCTTGGGACCAACCGATTGCTGACAACAATACTAAAGAAGGCCGTGCTATGAACCGTCGTGTATTCGCGACAATTTCTGGCAGCCGTACAGTTCAAGCTCAATAATTTGAGTCTTAACTAATAAAAAAACGACTCTTCGGAGTCGTGTTTTTTTT
>NZ_JBIQOD010000023.1:0-42460 GCF_044130335.1 Acinetobacter halobius | reverse complement strand
TGAGTTTTTAAGTAATAACTTTCATTTAGCTGCATCTACCATTGCTGCAATTTATAAAGATCGGTGGAAGGTAGAACTATTTTTTAAAGCGATCAAGCAAAACCTAAAATTGAAATCGTTTTTAGGCCGTAGTCGCAATGCGATACAAACACAAATATGGATTGCCTTAATTGCGTATTTACTTGTGAGTTTTGCGAAACATATGGCTCAAGAGGGATGGAGTGTTCAAAGATTATTAAGAATTATTCAGGTGAATTTATTTGAAAGGAAGCTCTTAAAGGCACTATTTCTTCCTGATAAGAAGTGGAATAAGCAAGAAGAACCTCAGTTGAGGTTCTTCTTGTGATATTTGTGGGACAGCAGTGAGCTTAGGCTCCTTTTTTAATGACTTGAGCAGTTCTCTTTTGGGGCTTTCTTTCAGGTTTGAACTATTAGATGATTTTGAACACTAAGAAAACAAAGAATAGGAAATGCGTTGAAAATCTTAGAAGAAGTCTATCAAATTCAATATACAGAATATAGGATTCACGCCAAAAAGTGGCAAACTGATTCGGGCGATCTATCTTTGGCACCCATAATTTTAATGCATGATTCATTAGGCTCAGTGAGCTTATGGCGGGATTTTCCTGCACAGCTGGCTCGGGCAACAGGCCGTGTGATTTATGCTTATGATCGACTGGGTTTTGGTTTATCCGATGCTCATCCGACTTCACTGGCGTATAGTTTTGTATCCACGGAAGCCACACAGTGCTTTAAAGCAGTTTTGGATTATTTCTCGATACAGGATTTTATTATCCTTGGGCACAGTGTCGGAGGTGGGATGTCGATTGTGATTGCAGCAATTTATCCAGAATGTTGCCACGCCTTAATTTCTATCTCTACACAGTATACCGTTGAAGAGCTGACTCTAGCAGGCATTCGAGAGGCAAAACTAGGCTTTCAACAAGCAGGGCAAATAGAGCGTTTAGCCAAATACCATCCGAACAAAGCACAGTGGGTGCTTGATGCATGGACTGAAACATGGTTGGCCCCCGCTTTTCAGGATTGGAGTCTGGCTGAGATAATTGGCGGTGTCTGTTGTCCGACGTTGGTTATTCATGGTGAACTGGATGAATACGGCAGTACGGCACAACCTCAGCAGATTTTTGAAGGGGTGTCTGGACAGGCTGAGCTGCACATTTTAGAAGGTCTACATCATATGCCGCATAAAGAGCAACCCGATTTGGTGGTTGGGTTGATTGCGGACTTTCTTGAAGCAAATATATAAATACAATAGCCCATCTAGAGATGGGCTATTTGAGTTAAAGAGAACGTGAGATGAGTTCTTTCATGATTTCATTGGTACCTGCGTAAATACGATTGGCGCGATTATCTAAATAGGCACGTGCAATTGGATATTCCAACATATAGCCATAGCCGCCATGTAGTTGCAGACATTCATCCACAACTTTAGAAAACATCTCTGAAATTTTATATTTAGCTGCTGCTGCTGCGTCAACCCCCAAATTATCTTCGAGTTGTAATTGCATACAACGATCCAGATAAGCCCGGCAAAAGTCAATTTCTGTACGCAACTCTGCCAGTTTAAAGCGGGTATTTTGAAAGCTAGAGATACTTTTTCCAAAGGCTTTACGCTCTTTGGTGTACTGAACAGTATGTGCCAGTGCTGCTTCTGCACCAGCTTGGCAGATAATTGCCACCAACATGCGCTCCCAAGCCAATTCCTTCATTAACATCATAAAGCCCATGCCTTCCAAACCGAGCAGGTTCTCTTTAGGGACTCGGACATGATCAAAAAATAATTCGCAGGTGTCTTGTCCTTTCATTCCAATTTTATTGAGGGGTTTGCCTTTACTGAAACCTACACGATCTGCTTCAACGATGATTAATGAGAGATTGGCTGAACCTTTCTCACTGTCACCCGTCTTGCAGACCACAATTGCCATATCGCAGAGATAGCCATTGGTAATGAAGATTTTAGAGCCATTGATAATATAGTCGTCTCCCTCTAAAACAGCCGTTGTTCGTACCGCTTGCAAGTCTGAGCCTGTGCCAGGTTCAGTCATCGCGATGGCTGTGACGGTTTCACCCGAAGCCATCCGCGTTAACCAATAGTGTTTTTGTGTTTCACTGCCAAAGTTATTGATATAGTTCGCGACAATGTCAGAGTGTAGTGAAAACCCTGTCGAGGAATCCATGGCATAGGCTTGTTCTTCAATCAAAATCATACTGTATAAACGGTCTACACCCGAACCACCATAAGCTTCAGGCATGGTGGCACACAGTAGTCCCATGGCGCCTGCTTTATTCCATAGCTCACGATCGACATGTTGTTGTTGTTCATATTTTTCAATATTGGGAACAACTTCTTTGGCATAAAACTTTCGCACAGTTTCTCGAAATGCCTCATGTTCAGCATTAAATAAATTACGCGGCAGCATATTGGTTAACGGGCGAATCGCGCCTGATTGCATGGAAGCTCATCCTGATGTTGTTATTTTGCTAGAAGATTAGTGAAAAGCAGGACATGCGACAATGGACTGAATGCTCAAATGCGGTTGATTTTTTGATGGGTTTTGCCAGTTGAAAAAATTGCGACATTTAACTAGTGGCGAGGGAGGTGTGATCGGTTAAACTAAGCCGTTGTAATTCATCTGGGGAATGTAATGACTGAAGAAATGAGCTTGGAAGAGCGTAAAGTAATCTACCGTGCACGTCGTGGTTTAAAAGAAATTGATGTGTACTTTGATCCTTATGTGAAAAATTATTATCTTCAGGCGGATCCTGCGGAAAAGGCCATGTTTGCAGCATTGGTTGAACAAGAAGACCCAGATTTATTGGACTGGTTCATGGAAGTGTCTGAACCACCGTACCCTGAAATGAAAACCTTGATTCAAAAGTTAAAGCATTATGTACATGGATAAGTGTAATGGATAATCGTCATTTTCAACTGAAACCTAGCCGTTTAGCTTATGTATTTCAGTTGTCAATTTATGCCATTTTAATGTTTGTACTCTATCAGCTATTGCCTTTGTGGTTATGGCTGATTGCTTTGGTCTCAGGTTTTATCTTATATCTGTTTTTTCTACGAGGGCCGCAACACTTTCAATTACAGTATTTGGATGGTCGAGATTGGTCCTTGTCGCATAAAACGCAAAGCGATGTGCAGCGTGTGCAGATCAGTCATATTATCGACCATCGTGCGTATATCGTGATCTATTTTCAACATTTCCGTGCCAAACCGATGTTGGTCTGGTGTGATCAGTTATCCTTGAGACAGTGGAAAGCGTTGAAAATACTCACCAAAATGCAGTAATTGTTGGACAATATTAGCTTTTATACTCTAACCAAACTATTGAAAAATAATAAATATAAACTGATTTCATCTCTCTTTGTCTGACAGTTCGGAACAAATTTAACGCTATTTTCAAATTGTCAGACAACATTCTTATAGTTTGTTGTTCTTAAAATGTACATTCAAATCACCAACAGCAAACAAGGATAATCTTATGATGATTCCAACTTGGATGTTTCTAGTGGTAGCAATTGTGTTAGCGATTGTTATAGGACGATTAGGAACTGTGCTGAAGGAACGATTTGCACCAAACAAAGCCTAGCTAGGCTTCTCAGTTCATAAGTAGCATGTGCCGAACCGTCGCTATGCTACTTTTTTTTGCCCGAAAAAAAATATGGGTGTCATTTAAGTCAATTTTCCGCTTTTTATTTCATGGCAGAGTAGTAGTCGGATTTAGAGTAAATACTCTTTTCTTCGGAAATTGCTTCTGCTATGTTTGTCAGCACGGACGCATACAATTATACAAATAGAGGACAGGAAAATGTCGCAAGTCCAAAAAATAGGCCAAGGTATGGCTGTTGTAGCGATTACAAGTTTATTATTTTCGGGTTGTTCACAAGTAGTTAAAACAGGTGCTAATGTTGCACTTGGGTTTAGTGAAAAACATATTGTTCCGCCGATATTGGCTATGGAAGATGCAGAGATGGTCTGCAATTCAGGCAATGCTTTGACGCCTGCGATTATGTCGACCAAAGATATGGGCGCAGACCCAACACGTATTGCGGTTTTACTCTATTCGGCTTCAGGTATTTGTGCGGAGAATCAGGCGCTAGAGTCTGAGCTTCGTTATTTACGTGCCTCTAAAGCAGGTAATGTTTCTGAAGCACAGGATGCGCGTATTGAACAAAAACGTTGGGCTGCTATTGCTGCACAGCGTCAATATACAGGCTATCAATTGTTCCAATACCGTTGGGAAAAAAAGTATAAAAAGCAACTGGGCGAAGGTTGCCCAAAAATGAACAGCGATTTGGATCAAACTGTATATATGCTAGGGATGTTGAGCGGTCTACAAGCGATGACCAATGATATTAACTCAGGTGGTGCAGTCAATGTTCCAAAAGACATTGCGGCTATTGTCGAGCGTGGCATGGTGTGTCTAGACAATGAAAAGTTTTGGGGTGCACCGAATGCAACACGTGCGGTGATTTGGACCTTGTTACCAGGTGCGGGTGAAGGTAAGCCTGATCCATATCAGACTTTAAAACAATCGATGCAAATCGGCGAGCAAAAAGGGGTGCGTTTAGCCCATGCGATGTATGCTATTGCAGCGCAAGCCAGTGGTGATGATGCGAAAATTCGTGATGCCTTGAAAAGTTATGCGGCTTCACATAGTGATGAAAAACAGACTAATCCACAGTTTAAGCTGATTGATAGTATGGCTTCGAGTATGGTACAAGGCATTTCTGATCGTTATTGGACTGAACATACAGGGACACGAACAGGTGATGGTGGTATGGCGCATTTCTGGGATGAAAAAGAAGATCGTTCAGAGTTGGATGAACTGTTTAATGAAAGTTAACCAATTTTAAACTGAGCCATGTAGTCAAAAAAATAACAATAAATAAATGAGTCACAGCATAAGGGCATGCGATGCAAGATCAATTTCTATATAGAAAAATCATTTTGATTGCGTTCGTCGTATCAATTTCGGCATGCCTACAGATTTTTAAAGATCAATTTATTTATTGGCGTGTGGATATTTTTCCTGAAGTTTGGCGTTTGTGGACTGCGCACTGGGTGCATGTGGGATGGATTCATTTTGCCCTTAATATGTTGGCATTTATGTGTCTGCCTTTTATTTTCCCACGCGTGCGTGTCTGGCATTTTGTGGCGTTATTGCTGATTTTACCGCCATTAATTAGTCTCAGTTTTTATTATTTCTTGGCCGATATTGAAGCCTATGCTGGGCTGTCAGGTGTATTGCATGGGATGTTCACTGCGATTGCCATCGTCCATTTGCTTTACCGTAAAGAGCGGATGTTTGCGAGTTTGGTGTTGTTTCTCATTTTAGGCAAATTGATTTGGGAAAATACCCTTGGGGCGAGTGCTACGGCTGAACTGATCGGGAGTCCAGTCTTAGTCGAAGCACATTTATTGGGTGTGATCTGGGGGATTGTGATTGCAGCTATGTATTTAATCGGGGTGAATCTATTTGATGAGTAATCTATTGACCTAAATTCTAAAAAGAAAATCCAGATTGTCATATTCAAAAATATAAATTTGATGCAAAGATAAACAAAACAAAAATCTAAAGGCATCGAGAAAGGACAAGCTCAAGCCGACAAAACGACAGGTTCTACAGCGTATTACGCCGAATAGAACTGCAAATAAAAATAGGAAACAACATGCAGAATCATGGACAGAGCAGATCAGGACTCGATCTGCTGAAGTATATATGGACGGAGTGGATTTCCACTTTCTTAATTCTGATTTTACTGTTACTTACGCTATTAATAGGTACAGGTGAAATGATTCATGGTCAGTTACTCCGTATGGGAGAGCGCCTATATGGTGACCCTGCCACAGGCATGCAGTACTCTTTTTTAAGGGCTGAACCGACCAAACCCGAATGTAATCGTCACCCTAATGTGGATGCAATGGTCAAAACTCAAATGCAAGCCAATGCTGCCGATGAGTTTGCAGATTTTTTTGGTACTGCTTCAGAAGCGGATGTGCGTGCGTCTATTTTGGCAGGTGTACAACAGTGTGAGGAAAAGTATCAATTTTACGATAAGGCCATGCTACACATGGAGGCACATCCAAGTATTCGTGCCTATCGTAATTTTGAAACGACCTTTTTCGGTATTTTTAAATTTGGGACAGAAAATCGTGCCATTCTGTTGATTTTTATGGTGGTCTTAGCTGCAATTAGCGCGACATTAAAAATCCATCATATTGGTTTACGTGGACCTGCAACCAAGTTGGATTATCGTGTTTATAGTCTACTGATGACACTGGGTAATGGGTTATTAACCTACTCAAGCATTAGTCAATTTAACTCAGTCAAAGACTCGGGTGTGCCAATGAATGGCGAAACCCAGCTGATCTATTGGCTGTGGATGATTTTATTTTCAGTACTCACATTGATCAGTGTTTGGCAGTTGTTTAGCCCACCGAAAGAGGCTAAAGCAGGTGGGCGTCTTGGTTTTGCTTTTCTGAGTGTGCCTTTATATGCCTACATGGCGGTGATCACGGGTGTTGCTTTTATCTTCTTTATGGACTACCCAATGGGGCAAGGGATTTATCTTGGTCAGTTGGTTGAGTTCTCGAGTATTTTTCTTAATTTAGCGCTGTTCATTTGGGCGGGTATGTTACTGAAACAGACACGCGTTGTGGATCTGTTTTTAAATATCTTACGCCCATGGAACTTGGCACCTGAAACACTCACATGGTTGATTTTAATCGCTGCAGCTTTACCGACTGCATATACAGGTGCTTCAGGGATCTTTGTGATTGCAGCAGGGGCGATTATTTATAAAGAAGTCTGGAATGCGGGTGGTCGTCGCCAGTTTGCTCTAGCTGCAACGGCAATGTCTGGTTCGCTAGGTGTTGTGCTACGTCCGTGTTTATTGATTGTTGTCGTAGCATCATTAAATAAAGAAGTAACTACAGATCTGCTTTATCAATATGGTGTCTATACGTTCTTACTGACTTCAACTTTATTCTTGGTTGTGTCTTTGTTCTTTGCTGAAAGTAAATTCCGAATTGCATCACCGAGTTTGGCCGCACCGAAATCAGGGCGTGCTTTCCTTGCTGTGGTTCCTTATATAGCAATTTTTGTTCTGATCTGGATGTTCTATAAGTATCTATTAGACACTGATCTGAATGAATTTACAGCGCCAGTGATGATGCCTGTCATTTTATTGATGATCGTGTTATTTGATAAATTACGTCATCAACCTGCGCCACTGCCTGCAGTTGGGCACTGGGATGAAACGCTGACTGCAAATTATAACTCCAATAATGAGCCTGCTTTAGCGGGTGCACAAGTTGCTCATGCAGAATATCGTGAAGGGCTACATGGCAATGCAGCAGATGATGAACAAGTGGTGAATCATGGCGTGGTTCAATCGAGCTCTATGGATGTATTGCGCCAAGTTGGTTTTTGGAAGTCGATGCATATCTCGACCAGTGAAACGGTTGGGCATATTGGTGCTTTGGTTATTTTAATGGCACTTTCAGTCAGTGTGGGTGGATTGCTTGAACGTACGGAGGTGATGAGTTTCTTCCCAACCGATATTAGCAGTACATTCTTGGTCATTACTCTGATTGTGGGATTGATGGTCTTTGTTGGGATGATTATGGATCCGTTTGGCGCCGTGATTTTGATTTCTGCGACGGTTGCCCCTGTGGCCTATCAATATGGTATTCATCCTGTACATTTCTGGATGATCACCTTGATTGGTTTTGAGTTGGGCTATGTGACACCACCTGTTGCACTTAATCATCTCTTGGCAAGGCAATCTATAGGTGATGCAGAGGTGAATGAGGCCGATGCAGAGGTTCGTCATCTGTCTTTCTATTATCGTTATGAGCGCTGGATTTTGCCTTTAATTGTACTATTCCCAGCAATGTTGATCATTGCCTATGTGCCTTACTTCTTTAAGTTATTCGGTTGGTATCACTAAGATTTAAATAAACTTGGAACATTAAAAAAGCATCTTCGGATGCTTTTTTATGCTTTGGATTTATTGGAGAGCTTGCTAGGGACGTAGTCGTCTTTGCAACAGAGGGCTACAAACCACAATTGCCAATAAAATCAGGGCAAAGCCAATCAAACTATAAAAATCAGGAGTTTCTCGCCAAAATAAATAACCCCAGAGGCCTGCAAAAATAATTGCGACATAGTTTACAGGCCCAATTTGACCTGCTGGCGCCAGTCGATAGGCATGAGACATCACCAGTTGGCTGACATTGGCAAGTAGACCCGCTCCAATCAGGAAACTCAGTTCTGTCCATGTGTAAGGACGAATATGCCAAAACATGGGAATCATGGAAATCAGGGTACCAATAGAGCAGAAATAAAAGACAATGCGCTCAGGTGGTTCGGTTGCAGTAAGTGCACGTACTGTGACAAAAGCCATGGCAGCTAAAAAACTAGCACTGAGGCCAATGAAGGACAACTGATTCCATAAGCCAGCATCAGGTTTCGCCACACATAGGACGCCTAAAAGCCCAATCAACGCGGCAATCAGCATTGAGCGCGTGATTTTTTCTTTTAAAAATAGCCAAGCAATCAAAGGAATAAAAATAGGAGACGAATAAGTAAAGACCATGGCATTTGACAGTTTTAAGTGAGCAATCGCGTAGAAAAAACCATACATCGCGACAAGCCCAACCATGGAGCGCCAAGTGTGCATCCACAAACGTTCTGTTTTAAAAAAGCCCAGTCCTCGCTGTAAAATCAGCGGTAAAAAAATAAATAAACCCACGAAGTTTCTGAAAAAAACAATGCTGGCATTATCCACTGTATGTGAAGCATAGCGAATACACACCCCCATCAAAGAAAACAGCAGCGCTGAAATAATGAGTAGGGCTATGGCTTTAAGCACGCTAGATGAGGTGGTCTGAGTAGACATGATAAAAATACACTAGAGTATCGGTTGATATTCTAGCGTATTTAAAAAGTGCAAAGGGGGATTACTGTGTTGCCAGTTGGGCTTCTAACAGTTTAATTTGTTCTTCTTTGAGTTTCATTAATTCATCAGCATCTTTATGCTGCGCTTGCAAGGTAGTTTCTTGTTCTTTGAGTTGAGTTTGAATGTCGTCCAGTTTGGCTACTTCTTCTTTGGCTAAAGATGAATTTTCAGGCACAGGGGATGTTAGAATATCCTCTTCAACCAATTTTACCGTATTTTCTGCTGCTGCCTTTGATGCCGCATTTTGCACTTCTGGAATGGCTTTCACAGTGGGTTGAATCAATTCTGCTTGATGAGGGGGTGTTTCAGGTTCTTGTGAGGCAAAAATCCATTGATACAGCGCAAAAATCGCAATGATTGCGACCAGACCTGCTGTAATTCCCCAGAGCAATTTAGGATTGTTGTGTTGTACGGGTGACATTCGACTCGACCTTTTATTCTTTGGATTGACGCGGTTTAAATTGAATGACCCCAACTTCGTCTGGGGTAGCTGGGATCTGAGGCTCGTCTACATGGGTAGGTCGGTTCTCAGAATAACCACAGTCGATACATTCAATCCATTCATCGTCATTCGAGGTAAGCATAACGACACGATCCATTGCCTGACATTTAGGACATTTTGCACCTGCAATGAAACGGCGTTTAAGAGTCATTAGACTTACCTTCTGAACAATTTAGGCGCTTAGTTTACTCACATTTTTAGCGGTTCGTCCAACCTTGATGACGAAGTAAAGCATCTATTTTTGGCTCACGTCCACGGAAATTGATAAATGCATCAAGTGCAGTATCTTTTCCGCCAACTGCTAGAATAAACTGGCGAAATTCTTTTCCAGTGGCAGTATTAAAAATTCCTTCATTTTCGAAACGATCAAAGGCATCACTGGCCAAAACTTCCGCCCATTTATAAGAATAATAACCCGCTGCATAGCCACCTGCGAAAATATGGCTGAAACTATGTTGAAAGCGGTTATAAGTCGTGGTTTCTAAAACAGCATACTGTGCACGGATCTCATTTAAGGTGGCTTGGATTTGATCCGCTTTTAAAGCAGGGACTGTTTTATGAATGCTGAGGTCGAACAGGGCAAACTCAATTTGACGTAGACTTTGCATGCCAGACTGGAAGAAACGTGCATCCAGCAAGGCTTTCAATAGACTTTCTGGTAAGGTTTCTTGGGTATCAATATGAGCACTGAGTAAGTCTAAGCTTTCGGTGTCCCATGCCCAAAACTCCATGAATTGGCTTGGTAGTTCAACTGCATCCCATGCTACGCCATGTGTGCCCGCAACTGCAATATTGTCGACTTCGGTTAACATATGATGTAAACCATGTCCAAATTCATGGAACAAGGTAATGACTTCATCATGAGTCAATAGTGCGGCTTGATTACCGACAGGTGGGGTAAAGTTACACACCATATAGCAAATCGGTTTTTGTAGGCCTTGGGTTGTTTGGGTGCGAGAGCGGAAACCACTCATCCATGCGCCACCACGTTTGCCCTGACGTGCATAAAGGTCAAAATAGAATCCACCAACCACAGTGCCTTGATCTTCGAGTTCAAAATAGCGTGCATCCGGATGCCATACGGGAGCTTCACGCTCGACAATTTGAATCCCATAAAGACGGTTCACAATACTAAATAAGCCCTGCAAAATTTTAGGTGCAGGGAAGTAAGGCTTGAGCGCTTCTTGAGATAAATTAAACTGTTGGACTTTCAGTTTTTCTGAATAATACGTGCTGTCCCACGGTTTTAACTCTTCAATGCCATCTTCAGCGGCAATCGCTTTTAGCTCAGCTACTTCTTTGAGCGCAGGGGCACGTGAATGTTCAGCCAAATCACGTAAGAATTGATCGACTGTGGCTACATTTGGCGCCATTTTGCTGGCCAATGAAAGCTCGGCATAATTGTTGAAACCTAACAGTGCTGCCATTTCCTGACGCAGGCTTAAAATCTCTTCCATCACTGCGGTATTATCAAACTCAGCATGTTCAGACTGGTCAGATGCACGTGTAGTGTAAGCACGATACAACTCTTCACGTAAAGGGCGGTTTTCTGCGTAGGTCATAATCGCCAAATACGACGGAAAGTCTAAAGTGGCAACGGGTTGATCAAGTTCGCGTTGTTGACCATATTGTTTTAAAAGTTCAACACTGCTTTGGGGGAGGCCTGCCAGTTCATCTTCCGTTAATGGTTTGAAGTAGGCTTGTGTTGCATCCAAAACATGGTTAGAAAAGTCCGATGACAGTTGTGATAAGCGAGCTGAGATCTCTGCATAACGTTTTTTGGCTTCACCTTCTAAAGCTACGCCCGACAGTTTAAAGTCGCGCAGTGCAAGTTTAATCGCACTTTGTTGGGCTTCTGAGAGGTGATCAAATTGTGCAGCATCATGAATGTGCTGATAGGTTTGATACAGTACGGTGTGCTGACCCAGTTCGGTATAGTACTCACTTAATGCAGGTAATAAAGACTGATAGAGCTCGCGGGTTTCAGTATTGTTCATCACGGCATTGAGGTGAGACAGTACGCCCCACGTTTCGCTCATATTGTTTTCTAGAGTATCGACTTGTTCTAAGACCGCAAGCTGTGCCTGAATCGATTCAGGGACTTCACTCAGGTCTTTTAAAAAACTTTGCCCCTGTTGAATGGCTTGTTCAATCTGTTGTTGGAGTTGTACTAAGGTGATTTGATCAAACTGTGGAACAGGCAAGGTTGCTTTTTCTAATGTCATGCGTTTAAGCCAAATTAAATGTTCAGATATCACTAGATGTAAGGGTGATGCCGTGGGAAATCAAGTTTTAATTGGTTTTGATGTTCTGCGCCGTTTGAAATTCAGTCCATGATGCATAGTGCAGGTCAATGTGTGAGGGCTGATAAAGCACTTTGGCAAAGTTACGGGTCATACATTCGGTTGTTAAGATTTCACCACTTTTATATTTTTCTTTACGGTGTCGCCATATTTCGTTTTGACGATAGTAATCCGTCCCGATTTTAAGAAAAGCATGCTGTTGTTCAAACACATGGTAGACATAGCCTAAATCGGCGGAACAGCGCAGTTCACCTTCTAGGCATTTCTCACTAAACCAAAGCCGAATTTGAAAGCTATGCGGAGTGGGGTTGTAAAATTGATAATCAATATAGTTATAAAAAATTGCAGCGCCGCTCCCAAAAGGGAGCACTCGACCATGATCTGGAAAAGGGTCAAAGGAATGCTGTGAACGTTGTACCACTTGTAACGGGCTATGCAAGACAAGCCAGTGGATGAGGTTGGCAATTTGGCAAATACCACCACCAATACCACCACGAGCCTGCCCAAAGCTGAGTTCCATTCCCTCGACATAGCCTTTTTGAGTTGTTGGTTGTCCCACCAACTGACAAAAAGAAAACGTTTGTTGTGGATGGACTAAAATCCCAGAAATACATGGACTGGCAATTTTGAGATTGATGACTTTATTGTGTTGCCAGTGTTGATCACTGTCGCCTAATTTACGAATCAGAACGGACTGATGCTTTTTGACGCGAAAAGCCAAAGGGACGTTAGAAAATGAATGTGCATAGTCTTTCCCATCTGTTTTCCACTGCAAATAGCGCATCATACGTCGGCTACGTGTAGCCATGAAATAAAGTAGGGGATGATATTGGCTGATGGGTTTGCTTAAAAATAAACGCAAAAAATTCATGTTGGTCCTATGAAAAAAGGTGCTAGAACATGAAGCCCTAGCACCTTTTACATCATTTACTCAGTTTTCGCTTTTGCGTTGGATTTTTTCTTTTTAGGTTTCGACTTTTTCTTCACTTTATCTTTAACCTTTGTTTCAGACTTTGATGAAGATTTTTTACCAGGCTTTTTGCTGTAGGAGCTAGGTTGGGATTTATCTTTTTTGCGTCGTATGGGCTGGTCTCCGCTGTTACTGGGAGAGGCGTTTGTCGACTCGCTAAAGACTTCTTCTTTACTTTCGCTTCGTGCTGTTTTGGCTTTGCCAACACGGGGTGCTCGACTTCGTATGGGCCGACCACCATGTGAGAGTTGTTGCAATAATTCAAAATCAATTTTTCGATCTTCTAAATTCACTGCTGCAACTTTGATTTTTACTTCATCGCCCAAACTAAAGCTTTGACCGCGTGCCTGCCCAATCAAGCTCTGACTTGGTTGGTCATAGACAAAGTAGTCATCGCCCAGTTGGCTGACATGGATCATGCCGTCAACATATAAGTCTTTGAGCGTTACAAACAGACCAAATTCTGCTACGGCAGAAATGGTGCCGACAAACTCTTCACCCAAATGCTGCTGCATATAATGACATTTCAACCATGTGGTGACAGAACGGGACGCTTCATCTGCACGACGTTCAGTTGCGGAGAAATGTTGACCCGCATCATCCAAAGCAGCCCCTGAAAGAGGTGCAGGTTTATGTTTTAACTTGGCTTTAATGGCACGGTGTAACAACAAGTCTGGGTAACGACGAATTGGAGAAGTGAAGTGCGTATACGCTTCATAAGCCAAGCCAAAGTGACCTGCGTTATTCGCACCGTAGTAGGCTTGCATCATCGAACGTAACAGCACGGCATGGATACTAGGCGCATCAATCCGGTCTTTGGTTGCATCAATTACGGCCTGATAGTCTTTCTGAGTCGGCTGTTCTGGGAACGGTAGACCTAGTAGTTTGACAAAGTCACGTACCTTTTGAATGCGTGAGAACTCAGGTGGCTCATGAATACGGTATAGCATTGGCACGTCATGTTCGAGTGCATATTCAGCCGCGGCCACGTTTGCCAATAACATACATTCTTCAATCAGCTTGTGAGCATCATTACGCGTACGCGGTAAAATTTCCTTAATCCCACCTAGCTCATCAAAGGTCATGTAGGTTTCAACGGTTTCAAATTCCATAGCATGACGTTCTGCACGTAAACCTTTGAGGACTTGATAAAGTTGGAACAGGGTGTTTAAGGATTTGCGCACATCACGGTCTTCTGGGATGGCACTGCTGTCACCTTCAAAGTATTGAGCAACGTTGGTATAGGTTAAACGTGCCTTTGAATGCATGACTGATGGATAGAACTCAAACTTGGTGACGCGACCTGCACGGGACAGGTTTAAATCACAGACCATACACAGACGGTCCACATGTGGATTGAGTGAACATAAGCCATTCGACAGGGCTTCAGGTAACATAGGTAAAACAAAGTGCGGGAAATACACCGATGTACCGCGTTCCTGGGCTTCATCATCCAACGGTTTGCCCGAACGGACATAATGGCTGACGTCCGCAATGGCTACCACGACACGATAACCTCCACCTGGACGTTTTTCTGCATAAACAGCATCATCGAAGTCGCGTGCATCTTCACCATCAATAGTGACTAAGGCTAAATCACGTAGGTCAATACGACCTTCACGGTCTTGCGCCGATGGCTCTTTAAAACTTTCTGCTTCTTTAAGTACCTCTTCAGGAAACTCATACGGCAGACCAAACTCTAAAATGGTTTGTGGGATGATGATTTCGGTGTCTGCCTTATCCGCCATAGATTGTACAATATGACCAGTGGCGAGCTCTTCTTTGGTTGGGTAGTCATCAATTGCCACACGAACCGAATCGCCCACTTTGACTTGTGCGTGTTCGATTAACTCTTTTTCTAAGGTAATTGGTTGGTGCGCATTGGGGTTTGCTGGCTGAATAAAGTATTCACCGTCATGTATCGACACTTTACCAATGATTTGCTTCACACGGTGTTGCACTACCTCGGTAATAAAGCCCCAAGCTTTACCTTTACGATCTACTGAGGTTTGGCGCACTTTAACACGATCACCATTAAAGACTTGACGAAGTTCACGCTCAGGGAGAAGAAGGTCTTCATGCCCTGTGATATTCGCCGTACCAAAGCCTTTACTATTAATGTAGACCGTGGCTTCATGTTCAGGTTGTTCTTCCGCAAGAAGGAACTTGAAACCATCTTTCATGAGTTGGCCATCACGAACCATTGCAATCAGGCGGTGGCTGAGCGCATCAATACTTTTTTGATCTGCAATTTCAAAAATCTCAACCAGATCCGCATGTGAAAGCGCCGTCTTTTTTTCTTCGATGGTTTCTAAAATGAGCGTGCGACTCGGAATAGGATTGTCATAACGTTCAGCTTCAGCTTTTGCTTCAGGATCGACCCAATTTTTCATAATGTCTTTGGCTGTATCTCAGTAGATAGGATTAGCATAAGTCATGCGAAGACAGACTGCACGCAAATGATTGCAATATTGTGTTTTATGTCGGCAATTTAGGATATTTGCTGTTTTATTCAGCACAGCGATGCGTTGAAAAGAAGAAATTGTGATGAATCAGCACTAAATTGTTTAAAAAGTATTTAATTGAACGAAAATATGCAAAAAAGGCAGCGTCTGTGCTTGCAGTGCTAGCATGAAGTTTGTATTATGGCGGCACGTTACGGTGAGATGGGTGAGTGGCTGAAACCACATCCCTGCTAAGGATGCGTACGGGTAACTGTACCGAGGGTTCGAATCCCTCTCTCACCGCCAACTTTACTTATGTCGCGCTCATAGCTCAGCTGGATAGAGCACTTGGCTACGAACTAAGGGGTCGGGAGTTCGAATCTCTCTGAGCGCACCAATAAGTAAACTGTATGTAACGTAACGCCTGAATTGGCACACAAGTAATGCGCTCATAGCTCAGCTGGATAGAGCACTTGGCTACGAACTAAGGGGTCGGGAGTTCGAATCTCTCTGAGCGCACCAACTTGAACAATCAACCGCACATGTTGCGGTTTTTTTGTGTCTGTAAAAAGTGAAATGCTTTGCTTGAGAAAGTGATTCATCAAGAAAGATTTGATATCAATAAAGCTTTAGTCTTGCATGATTGCCTATCTATTCTGCTATGGAACCTCAATTTGTTGATTTATACAGCATCTCGTACCTTCTGTGCTTAATAAGTGGGCGGTTGATCGACTTTTATGGAAATGAGACTTAACAAAAAATAGGATTCACGTATAATGCACCCCATCAAGACGTCGCGCTCATAGCTCAGCTGGATAGAGCACTTGGCTACGAACTAAGGGGTCGGGAGTTCGAATCTCTCTGAGCGCACCAACTTGATCAATATTGAAAAAACCGCTTAATTGCGGTTTTTTTGTGCCTATTGTTTTTGTTCACTTTGATATGCAAAACATAGGTTTCATTTCGCTACATTTTCTCTATTGTACGTGTGCGTATTGGCGCTTTTTATATTCATTCAGATTCTTTTTTAGAGTTAACCGCGTACTGCATGTGTACAACCAGCTCATTCAGCTGCGTGTATGAAAGTCCTAAGAAAATGCCAAATAGTGTTGTAGTATTGAGATCAATATTTTTAGTAATTTGATCTAGCCTTATGTCAGAGAACAAACCTGCATTATCGACACGTTATTTTCTCACTTTAGAAGAGTCGCAAAATGGTTTTGCTTTAGCGACCTTTGGTAAAAAGCAAATTACGCGCTTTATTACACCTCTGATTAGTATCGGGATTATTGTGTGGGGCTTTATGCTCGGCTTTACAGGTGTCGGGCGTTATTATGTGGCATTGGGTGTATTCTTCTTGGTTTTACAAATTCTCATGCGTTATTGGTTTCTTCCAATGATGTTTAAGCGTCAGTTTGTGAAATATCAGTTTGGTAAAAGTGAGCAGGGCATAGATTTATATCAAGATTATGCGGAAATTTATGCCAATGGCCGCAAGCAGGTGGTCCATTATAATGAAGTACAGAAATTTGCCATCGGCAAGTTAACTTATATGTTAGAGCTGAAAAACCGTACTGTGGTGATTGTGCCTAAGCGCGCACTCATAGAGAGTGCAGATCAAACGAAGTTTGAGAATACCTTTAAAAAATAAGCGTATTGACAGTAACACGATAAAATTATTCGCCAAGCAAGAGGAAGATCATGAGTACACGTCCATCTAAAATTGTCTGTGTCGGTCGTAGTTATGCAGACCATGCCAAAGAATTAGGCAATGCGATTCCTGATCGTCCCGTTTTATTTATCAAACCACCAAGTAGTCTGCTCAGTTTAGATGCGGGTATTTCTTGGAATCCTGCGTGGGGCAGTTGTCACTATGAATGTGAACTGGTTTTACGTATAGATCAACGTTTAACTCAAGAAGCTGACCCTCTCAAGGCCATTCAAGTGGTAGGTGCAGTGACCTTAGGCTTAGACTTAACCTTACGTGATTTGCAAGATGATTTGAAAGGCAAAGGTCAGCCGTGGGAGCGTGCTAAAGCCTTTGATGGTTCGTGTGTACTGGCAGATTGGGTTGCTGTTTCCGATGTGGTACAAGATTGGAATGATGTGCACTATACCTTTCATGTCAATAATGAGCTGCGTCAAGCAGGTAATACGGCACATCTAATTTTTGATATTGGTACCTTGTTGGCTGATATTAGCCAAGTCTTCACTTTGGAAGCAGGCGATGTGGTTATGACGGGCACACCAGCAGGGGTTGCAGCATTGCAGCCGGGTGAACAGTTACAAATGACTTTGAACGGTAAATCTCAAGATTATACATGGACGACTTTTGTCAAAGCCTAATTGGTTTTAACTGCAATATCTTAAAAAAGATCACCACGGTGGTCTTTTTTTAGCGTTGTTGGTGGCTATGATACAGTTTTCGAAATTGATCGGGTGTATACACCATCCAGCGCTTAAACATGTTGATAAAGGCCGATGCATTGGCATAGCCCAAATCTAATGCAATACTTTCCACTTTTTTCCCTTCGGTTAGCATGCTCATGGCTTTCATGACTTTTAAGCGCTGCCGCCATTCATTCAAAGACATGCCGAGTTCTTTTTGGCTATAACGCGCAAGTGTGCGTTCAGTCATATTGTGCTGAACTGCCAGTTGTTGCAAAGCGCTGTTGTCGGCAGGGTGTAAATGTAAAAAATCTAAAATACTCTTGAGCACAGGATGTTCGGAGTGTGGTAAATAACTACTCACCAATTCTGCATGGTGTAGTTGGTCAAGCAAGACATAAAGTAAGCGTAAATGCTCAGCTGAATCATCTGCCAAGTGGTACTGTTTTAAATGTTTAAAGAGTGCGGTGACTAAAGGTGAGCTCAGCATAATACCGGCTTGCTGTGGTAAGTGGCTGCATAAGCTTTCATGGATATAGAGCGTACCGTGAGAAACATCGGTACGGTTTAAACCGCTATGTGCGACATGGGGTGGTAGCCAAATTCCGTATGGCGGTGGAGTGAGATAGTCAACTTGATTAATATGGACTTCCATGACTCCATTAAATGCATAGACAAATTCACCCCATGCATGTCCATGTACGGGATAAACCGACTGAGCGGGATCATCGCGAAAATGAATCCACAATAATTTATCAATATGATCATTGGTCGGTAGTTGTTTGAGTGGTGCACTGTTTTTTTGTTGTTTGTAGGGCATGGCTGAAATTGCCTGAATAAGAAGATCTCTTGTCTGTTTTAGATTATATGTTTTATTTCAGACAAATTTATAGTATGGGTTCATCTTTTTTAGTGGAGCAGATCGTGAGCAGTCGTCAGGCGCTAGACGGAAAAGCCTCAGGTATTATGCTGGGGCTTTGCGTGTTATGGGGCTTACAACAAGTGGTGTTAAAACTTGCAGCCCCTGATATTTCTACAGTGATGCAAATTGCGCTTCGATCAGGTCTATCTGCATTGATGGTTTATCCTATGATTAAGCTAGCAAAGGGGGCTTCATTATGGGGGAGTGATTATTTGCCTGCAGGCATTTTGGTGGGGGTATTATTTGCAGCCGAATTTTTTTTAGTGGCACAGGCTTTACGTTTTACCTCTGCTTCGCATACCGTGGTTTTATTGTATACCGCCCCTATTTTTGTGGCACTGGGTTTACACTGGAAACTGCCGTCTGAGCGTTTGTCGGTCATACAGTGGTTAGGAATTGGATTGGCATTTTTTGGAATTGTAATTGCCTTTTTATTTCATCCTTCTGATTCTCAAGCTTTAGTCACATCGGCTTTATGGGGGGATGTCTTGGCACTTTTAGCAGGGATTTTATGGGCAGCCACCACGATCGCTGTTCGGCTGACCAAATTGGCTGAAGCACCTGCGACACAGACCTTGTTTTATCAGTTGTTTATCGCATTTTTATTGCTCTTGCCGCTTTCTTTCTTTATGGGGCAGGCCACCATTCACTGGTCCGCACTGTCGATCAGTAGTTTACTGTTTCATACCGTGGTGGTGTCATTTGGTAGTTATCTGATTTGGTTTTGGCTATTAAGAAAGTATTTGGCTTCACAGTTGGGCGTATTTTCTTTTCTAACCCCGATTTTTGGGATGTGCTTTGGGGTGATGTTCTTAAAAGAACAGTTGGAGCTGAATTTCTTATTGGGTACGGGTTTTGTCTTGATGGGGGTAATGGTGGTGAGTCTACATCACAAGATTAAACAATACTTACAGGCCTTTAAAGCGGCTTTGCAGTAAAAAAATCATGTATGTTTTGGACTAAGGTTAGGCTTTACCTGTGATGTATAAAAACCGTGTCTTATCTATATAGAAGAGATAAGACACGGTTTTATTAGGATTTATCATCAAAAATTTTGGAAAGTGGAATGGCGAGTTTTGCAGCCAAGTAATCATCTGACTCCACCAAGGCAGGACCAATTTTTTGCATCCAGACATCGTCAGGATGTATATTGCCTAAGTCCTGACGCTGTGGCAGTGGATAGGGAAGCCTGCTATAAAAACTCCAAAAATCAACGTGAGACAGATTGCGTACAAGAACATATTGATTGTCATCAGTACGTTTAACTAAATTCTGTGTTTCAAGCATGAGGACGTAACTTGGCCAGCGACCCAATTCATCTCGCCCCAAGATATCAAGCGCTTCATCGTCTGAAACACTTAAGCCTTGTTGTTGCTTTTTATAAAATAGTTCCAGTAAATCCATCAACATAATAACAGGATGGCGCTTTTGTTCTTTATGAGAGGTAAATGCAGTAAGTGCATAACTAATTTCAACCCCAATCAGGACGATATTCCATGATAGAAAAATCCACAGCAGGAAAATGGGAATTGCGGCAAACGCACCATAAATAATTTCATAACTGGTAAAGTTCGACATAATAAAACCGAACAAATGTTTCAGTAATTCAAAGACAATAGCACTAAATAAACCAGCAATGAGAGCCGATTTAATCGGCACACTTCGGTTTGGAATGGTCCAATTTAAAATAAAAAAACCAAGTACCGTTAAGGCGAATGAAATTAACCAAAATATAAAAGCACCATCTAACTCATAGCCTGCAAAATTATTGCTTAAGACATTTAAAGAGGCGACAGTAGAAGAAATAACAAAGGCACTACCGAGGAGAATTGGTCCTAAAGAAATAATGGTCCAGTAGCGCATAAAGCCAATAATGCCACCGCGGGTTTCGCGCACTCGCCAAATTCGGTTAAAGACAGTTTCAATACTGGTCAGCATCATGACCGTTGTGACGAAGAGAAATAAGATTCCGATAATGGTCAAATTACTCGATTTATCGGTAAAAGCATTGAGAGCCTTATCAAAAGCAATGGTGGTTTTAGGTAAAAAATTACTATAAATCAATTGCTGTAATTGCTGACGTGCAGGTTCCAGTGCTTTGATGGACGAGATGATGACCAAGAAAACTGTCAGCATTGGTACGACCGCAAACAAGGTAGTGTAGGTCAGTGAACCTGCTTGTTCACGACAACGGTCGGCCTCAAAGCGCCGTACTACAAATAAGACGAACTGAAACCAAGTTTTCTTATAGAAAGGAAGTTTTTTTAAGTACTGTTCTAACATAGGCAAAGTATCTCTTTGTTTTCTTCATCTTTTCTACATTTTTCACTCTAAGCTTAACCAAAAAATAGAAAAAATACCGTATAGTTTTATTTTTTCTGTCACCGAACTCTATTCATGCAAACCTATGTTTTAGTTTTATATTACAGCAAATATGGCAGTACCCGTGAAATGGCGCATTTGATTGCAAATGGAATTGAGGCGAGTGGTATAGCTGTAAAAATTCGAACTGTTCCAAATATTTCAACTGTGGTGAAAGAAGCAGAAGCCAGTATTCCTGCCGATGGTGATATTTATTGTAGCGTAGAGGATTTGGAAAACTGTGCAGGTTTGGCACTAGGCTCCCCCACGCGTTTTGGCAATATGGCGTCTGAAATGAAATATTTTCTCGATCAAACCACCAGTCTTTGGCTCAATGGTGCTTTGCATGGCAAGCCTGCTTGTGTATTTACCTCATCAGGTTCGATGCATGGTGGGCAAGAAAGCACCTTGTTGACCATGCTTCCCCCGTTATTTCATCATGGCATGATGATTCTTGGTTTAAACAATGCTGTTCCAGCACTGTCGAATACAAAAACAGGCGGGACGCCTTATGGGGCGAGTCATGTCAGTGGTCCTCGGCATGACCAGAGTTTAAGCCAAGATGAAAAAGTGTTGTGCGAAACACAAGGAAAACGTCTTGGCGAAGTTGTAAAGAAATTGCAAGCCTAGTGATTGCGACATGAAAAAGTCCATGAATGATGGGCTTTTTTATTATTCAATTGGTGTTAGGTGTTGTTCTTTAAATTTGGCACCACAGTTTAGGCATTTATAGTCGAGAAACACATTTTTATCGACAATCACACCTGCTTTTTTACCAAAGCGATGTCCTAAAAAACCACCTGTGACCCCAATACTGACTGCACCGACGAAGGTGCCAATGGTACCGCCCATAATGACTCCTAAAGGCCCAGCCGCTGCACCGATCGCTGCGCCTATAGAGGCTCCAGATGCTGCTCCCCCAACAGTACCTGCGGTTGCACCTGCTGAACTGAGCAATACGCCTCCAATTTTTGTCAGTTGTTGCTCATGATTTCTTTTTTCGATATCACTTGAGCCACACTTTGGGCAGAGAATTGTTTTTTCCATAGCTTATTTGACCTATAAGGGCTAGCTGTACTTAAAATATATAGCCTGATTATGGTGTTCATGACGCATGACAACCGTGTTACCTCAGATCTAAGATTTCTAAACATCTGAATCTAGAGTAAATACTAGCTGAATTTGAGTTGAGAATATTTATTAGACTTGTAATTTTCTGGGAATATCTACGCTGTTTCTGTAGAGTCTTACTCCATTGTTCTCGGTATTCAAGTTCATGGCTTAACTTAGTTGGCAAAGTGAATCCGATTTCGTCCCGCTTCTTTTGCACAGTAGAGGGCTTTATCTGCTCGTTTAAATACATCTTCGGCATCGGTATCTTGTTTGCCGACCTCTGCAACGCCTATGCTAACTGTAAAACATAGTATTTCCTGTTCATAACTGACTTCCATCGCTTCGATGGTTGAACAAATCCGTCGAAAGATTCGCATAGCCTCATCACCTAAGCAGGCAGGTAGAATAATGGCAAACTCTTCGCCACCAATACGGGCTAAAAAGTCTTCATCACGCAGTATGCTTCGTATTTTTTTCACCATTTTTTTGAGCACATAGTCACCTGCAGTATGCCCATAGCAATCATTTAGCTGTTTAAAGTGATCAATATCTAAAATGCCAATGCTAAACGGTACGCGGGATTTGCTAAAATGCAGCATGGTTTGATGGCTTTCTTGTACAAATACTCTTCGGTTAAAAGTGCCTGTCAGTTCATCGGTAGAGGCTAAAATAGCCATCTCTTGAACTTGTAAATGTAGTTTGATGTTTAACGCTAACCATTTTGCAAGGGTTTGTAACAGGATGGCTTGCTGTAGGGTGTAATGATGTTTACGCACATCGGCCACATTGAGTGTACCAATACAAATATCATTATGAATCATTGGGGCATCCATACAGCTACCCATACCGTGTTCAGAAAGCATTTGACAGTCGAGTTCATCCGACAGGCTTAAGTCATCGCAAATGATCAGTTGTGACTCAGCAAAAACTCGGCCTACAAAAGTTTGTCCAATTGGAATTTTAAAATCCATCGGAATTGCATGATTGCCCGAAATTGAGTATAGCTTGAGATAATCTTCAGTATCTTGCAGGGTGATGCTGGCCCGATCTGCATCGAAAACGTATGAAATCCAGTAGGCAATTGTATCTAATACTACCTGTAAAGAGCTGGCTTTACTTAGGTCGTGAATAAAGTCGACGGGAAGTTGAATGGAGTGAGCTCCATCAAATCCTGATAATTGATTTGGATCAAACGATCGTTCACTCGTTTCTTTCTTCTTTATCATTTGTGTGGCTTTCTCAATAAAAAAGTATTTCGTTTAATCGCTGTTTATTTTTAGTCTTAGAAAGTGGTTATGACCATTTAAATTTGATCATGCTATATAAATCATGTTTCTCCAACTTAAAAATGTAATTAAATTGATAAAAGACGATATATTTTTTACTTTAAATTAAAAGTAATCTACCGCGCAAATATGGCGCTTGTGTGTGGATGACCTGCGGGTCATGAATGTCATAAAAAAAGAGCATTTTAAAATGCTCTTTTTTTATGGAGGGTGCTGTGATTAGTCTCGTACAAATTCTACAGTGCCTTTTGCTAGTGACTTAACTCGAGCTAGAGATTCGATGCGATATCCCTTTTCAAGCAAAATATCGCGACCAGGCTGAAATGATTTTTCAATCACAATACCTACACCCACGACTTCTGCTTTGGCTTGATGAATTAGATCTATTAGACCAAGTGCAGCCTGACCATTGGCCAGAAAGTCATCAATCACAAGTACTTTGTCTAATGAGCTGATGTGTTTATTTGAAATGGCAATGGTGCTTTCTGTTTGCTTGGTAAATGAAAATACCTTTGAACGATAAAGCTCATCTTTTAAGGTTAAAGATTGGTATTTCCGCGCAAAAATAACAGATACGCCTAGTTCTAAACCTGTCATGATTGCAGGTGCAATCCCTGATGCTTCAATCGTGATGATTTTTGTGATGCCAGCATCTTTGAAACGGCGAGCAAATTCTTTGCCGATCAATTGCATCATCACTGGATCAATTTGGTGGTTTAAGAAAGCATCAACTTTCAGAACTTCATCAGATAGAACGATACCTTCGCTTAAGATTTTCTGTTCTAGTGCGTACACGGGAGAATCCTCTAAGGGCAGGTGCTTTTTCAAGCAAATGCGTATTTTAGGAAGCACCTGAAAAAATGCAAGTAAAATTCGTCAAAATGACTAATTGCTTGCACCTTTATAGCTCGTTAAGAGCAATCCATAAGATGTTTTCTTATCAACATGGCTGACTTTAACAGGAAGATAGTCTAATTTCGGAGCTAGCCAGAAAATGGTTTCACGGCCGGGCTTATCATGTTTCATGACTACTTTAATGGTCTCGAAAGTTCCATAATCTGTTTTGATAGATTCAGTACCTTGCTTCACAAATTTACGTGCTTCAACCTCTTTAGCATCGGCCAAATAGTAAGTTGATTTTAAACCACCATTTTTAATGTCTTCACGAATTTGCAATTCTGCATTGAGCTCATCTAAGACACCCGCTTTCCATGCAAATGAACGCGTTTCGTTGTCTTTCTTGGTATTGATGGTTTTTGCTGCTGGATTGAAGTTAATACTCATGGTGTTGTTATGCACCAAAATTTTACTGCTACGGCTAAAGCTATTGGACTGAATTTGTTTGCCATTTAAACTAAAGCGGCTACTTTCGGTTGCTGAGGCAATACCGCCTGCTTTGGCTGCAAAAACATAGTTCCAGTTATTACCTGACTTTGATAAAGTCCGAGTTGCAGAGCCTAAATTTTTGCCATTATAGTTAAATTGATAACTGGCCTGAAATGGACTCATGGCAAAGGTTTGGCTTGAGAACCCGACAAATAGCAAAGCGCTCATACTTGTCGCGATTGTGGCTGTTTTCAATTTTGATTTAGCCATAAGAAAAAGTTTCCTATTTAGTTGTAGGCACAAAATTTTTGCATATAACTATTATGCACATTGATTATGAAGAAAAAATTCGAAACATAAGGGGAACTGTAGTTTTATGTTTCATTTACATATTTGAAATTACGGTTTTGTCACCAAATGATCAGCTATTTTTGTCGAATGGGAGAGACTGTACTTTCATCCAAATTGGGTTCAATCAAATCATCAATCGAGGTTTGAGAGAATTTATTAAATAGTGCAGTTAAATTGACGTTACCAATCACGACCAATTCGGCTTCACGTAGCACAGCATGATTAACATGGACTTTGCCTAGCGTGTCGATGATTGAACGGTTTTTGCCTAACCAACGGTTCAAATTTAAATGTAGTAACTCATCTTTAACCTTAATCACATTCAGCTTTTCTAAAATCATACCTAAAGGATCTTGGTTTAGGATTTTTTGATAAAAAAACAGGGCACAGCGCACGCCCATTTTATGAAATACCGTTGGGTATTCAGCATCTAGCACACTGGTATCGCTGATTTGTTCGAACACAATCAATTGCGTTTTTTTATTCAATTCCATTTGCACCAATTTCAAGTCAACAGAGAGCGTCAGTTTGAGACCGTTATAATCGAGTGTGGCATATAAGCGTAACCAGTCATCATGTAAGTCTGCATGTAAGTCTTTTAACATTCTCACATTGTCGGTCACAAATCGTTGAAATGTGGCGTTTAAAAAGACTTGAGACATTGGAAACTCGCGCTCATCCTCAATAAATCCTTCCGCCTTTTGATAAACTTGGCGTAAACGATTAGAAATATTGGAAATAAGCGTTTGCATAAGAGGCGTCCTAGCTAATCAGTGTTTTTGAGCGATCAGATCTCTGGTTGAAATGTTTGAAAAATACTGCTCATGAAGCTTGCAGTTTAGCAAAATTAATTGCACCATTTTCATGATTTTATGAAACAGTGAATCTACAGGGTACAGTGCCTCATTCTAAGCAATAAAATGAAAACTGTGTCTATTTTATACTGCGTACATACGCTTAGGGGAACAAGACAAATTGTCGGTTTGAAGTGATGTTCAAAAAAATAAATGTAATGCCTTTGGCGCATAATTGGTGGAAAGACCCAATTTTTACAGCAACCGTTGTGCTTGCAGCTTTTTTGCATCTGGTGATTTTGACTGTACAGTTTGCCATGCCTCAAGAAAATGATGCCGCAGTGAAAGAAATTGCAGTGACTTTACGCCCTTCAGATCAAAAAATTGAAGATGCGGATTTCTTGGCGCAAGCGGATCAACAGGGTTCTGGCACCTTTCGCGAGTCCCACCGGATGTCGAGTGATATGCCCGTGCCGATGCTTGAGCAAAGTGCTGGGGAACAACAGCGAGAAGCTTTAGAACAGGTCCAGCAAAAGCGTGAATTAAATTTTGAAGAAAAGTTGTTAATGACGACACTTAGCTGGCAAAAACAAGCGGAAGATAATCAGCGCAAAAAAGCCATGGAAGAAATGAACAGCCAGTTTCAGGCCAAAGCAGCCATGGTGGCAAGCCTTGAAGCGCAATATTTGCAACGTCAACAAAACTTTAGCCGTCAGCAAAAAATCAAAACAGTTGATGGTATTCAAGCCAAGCAAGATATTTCGGCAGCCTATCTTGAAAAGTTTCGTCAGAAAGTAGAATTTTATGGCAACCGTTACTACCCAGAAGCAGCTAAACAACAACGACTGGCGGGTGAAGTACGTTTAATGGTGATTTTAAATGCTTCAGGTGGTATCCGCGCCATTCGCCTGATTGATAGCTCAGGGCATGAGATATTGGATGAAGCAGCAAAGGCATCAGTACGTAAAGCAGCCCCGTTCGGCGCTTTCGATACCAAAATGAAGGATATTTCTGAGTTACGCATTGTACGCACATGGCGTTTTGACCCAGCAGAGGCAGAGTTTGAAGTTCATTGATATTCTTGCTTCTTTATGGGAAATTATAATGATTAAATTAATTTATAAAAAAACATGTAAAACAATATCTTAAATTTTTATTCCGAGGTTTATTTATTTTTTCTCAATAAAAACATAATCTTATATTTAAAGGTGAAAACTTGAATTGATAATAAAAATAATTATCATTTGCAGTATGTTTTTTGTTAAATATTTTAAAGCATTCGTGAATCTTTCTTAAAGCAAGTTAATGGGGGAGGATGCATGCATGTTTTTTAATATTTGATCCCTGTTATAAGGATATAGTTTCATGTATTACTCCCCAACTTTAAAGCGCTTCAAAGTTAGTCCACTGATATTGGCTATGGCAGCAGCCACAGTACTTCTCCCAACTTTGGGGTCTGCAGCACCCACTACGAGCGATGAAAGTGCACAACTTGAAACGATTACGAGTCAAGCCGAGGAAGAGAATCCATCTGTAACGGAAGGGACAAAGAGTTATACGGCGAAGAGTGCCAGTACCTCTACCAAATTAAATTTGTCACTTCGCGAAACACCGCAGTCGGTTAAAGTTTTAACCCGTGAATATTTAGATGACACTAATATTAATTCATTTCAGGAATTATTGAAGAATGTAACAGGTGTCACTGTAAACCAGTGGGATGAGCGTCAATATCCAACGGCTCGTGGTTTTGATGTCGATTATTACCTGTTTGATGGTGTGCCAAGTACTTCAGATTTTGATAATGCGGGCGATCCAGATTTAAGTTTATATGATCGAGTAGAGTTGGTAAAAGGGGCGAATGGTCTGATGACAGGTGCAGGAAATCCTGCTATCGCGATTAATATGGTTAGAAAACATGCAAACTCTAAGGAGTTGACAGGAAATGTGAGTACTTCTCTAGGTTCATGGAATGCATGGAACAGCACTGCAGATATTTCTACGCCATTAAATTCGGAGGGTAGTGTTCGTGGTCGTGTGGTAGTAAAACACGAACAAACAGATTCCTTTGCTGACCATTATAATAAAGACAATAATGTGGTTTATGGTGTGATTGATGCAGATTTAACTGATAGTACATATTTATCGGTAGGCGCAAGTTACCAGAATCTTGAACGAAGTGGGATTAAATGGGGTGGTTTGCCCGCATTTTATAGCGATGGTACACGTACTAATTTTGATGACTCCAAATCAGTTACCTCTGACTGGACATATTGGAATGCAGATACAACTTCTGCGTTTGCCACATTTAAGCAAAAATTATGGAATGACATTAGCTTGAATGTCAATTATGACTATCGCCAATTAAAAGGTGAAACAGCCTTATTGTATTTATGGAATACGACGGGTGTAGATAAAACGACCAATAGTGCATCGGGATTATATCCTTATACGAGTGAATCTACATTTACTCAGAATAATGTGGACGCTTCATTTTCAGCCCCATTTACTGTTGCCGGGTTAAAGCAGGAGGTGATTGCTGGCTTTATGTATAATCAGAGCAAGAAAACGGATGCTGCCTATGGTAATCCGTTGCTTGATGATTATGTAATTGACTTTGATGAAGCAGCAAATTCAAGGCTTTTGGGTTCAATCAATAACAACAATAAAATGCCATCCAATAAAACTACACAGACAGGCGCTTATGTCGCAGGTAAATTTACCTTGTTGGAACCTTTAAAACTGGTGACAGGGGTACGTTTGTCTAACTGGAAATATGAAAGTGAAGATGGCGATGGTAATCGTGAGTTTAATAACGAGGTTACTCCTTATGCAGGTCTAATTTTCGATTTTATGGACAATTATTCTTGGTACATGAGTTATACCAGCATCTTTAAACCAGAGGATAAAAGAGGTGTTGATCGCCAATATCTTGATCCTCGTGAAGGTAAGAGCTATGAAACGGGTTTAAAAGGTGAGTTATTGGATGGTAAGTTGAATGCTGCATTATCAATATTTAAAACTAAACAGGATAATGTTGCAGAAGAAATCAGTGGTGTATTTGTCCCTGATGCAAATGGTAACCCAACGACTGAAAAAGCTTATCGTAGCGTAGATGGTGTTGAAAGCAAAGGCGTTGAGTTTGAGCTAGATGGTGAAATTAAAGATAATTGGAATCTTAGTTTCGGTATCTCGCATTTCGATGCACAAGATGCGAATGGCAAAGAAGTCCAAACAACATCTGCACGTACCAGTGTTAATCTATTTACCAAATATAAAGTTGATAAATGGAGCGTAGGTGGTGGTCTAAATTATAAGAGCAAGACTTATGTGGATGAAAGTTTAGGTCGAATTACGCAGGATGCTTATGTATTGACTAATTTAATGGTCGGTTATGATTTTAATCGAAATATCAAGGCGCAACTGAATATTAATAATATATTTGATGAAAAATATTATGAAGGTCTTGGTATGAATGGCATGGTCTATGGCGCACCACGCAATGCAACGTTAACTTTCCGCTATCAATTCTAAAAAATCTTGAGAAATAAAAAACGGCTTATTAAAAGCCGTTTTTTGTTGGAAATATGGATAAGTCTAGGCTTATTCACATGCAATCTTGACTTGAGTAAGCGCTTTCAAAGTTTCAGACTTCAACTTTAAATGGCTGTATCATTGTTTTTCAGTTGTTATGCTATGTGGTCTTTGACCCAGCAGAGGCAGAGTTTGAAGTGCGTTGAGCTGTGCATTTCTAATCAGGCTTTGATTATGTGGGTGAACTCAGTTTATTGAGTTGCACGGACATAGGCGCCGTCTTGATGTCCACCCATCCAAGTTACGCTTAAATGAGACTCCTCTTCATCTAAGCGGATAGGAAAAATTTCTAAATGCTTGCTATATTTAGGCAAAGCTTTTAAACCAATACAGTTGCCATTTTTCCACCATGACCCTTCGGCATATTGGTCTAAAGAGCCAACAGCTAAATACCATTTAAATTTGCCGTCAGGTTCTAGTAGAAGCTCAGAACCAACCTCCATAACGCCCTGCAAATAATAATGTCCAGCCCAAGCCTGAGCTGAATCTAGAAACTTTACTTCCTGACAGGATGTTTGATTTTCATCATTGCTCTTGGCATAAAGTGGCGTGGTGCAGGATAGGGCGATCATGCAGAGTAGTTTTGAAATTGGTGTATGCATTTTTATAATCTCTTCATCTATTTTTTCATCTTGCTTTATTTTTAGCATAAATAAACCCGATACATCGAAATGAATCGGGTAAGTTGTTTCAAATCTAATAGTTACTGTGCTAAATAAGGGTTTTCAAAACCGAGTTTAGCCAAAATTTCAATTTCGATGCCTTCCATTTCTTCAGCATCTGCTTCTGATGTTTCATGGTCATAGCCCATAAGGTGCAAAGTGCCATGGACCAGCATATGAGTGAAATGCGTCAGTGGCGCTTTGTTTTGTTCTTTTGCTTCCGACAACACCACAGGAATACAAATGACCAAATCGCCAATGGGAAATGAGTCAAGAATCTGCGCCATTTCATCGGGCAAATCACTAGGGAAAGACAACACATTGGTTGATTTATCTTTGCCACGATATTCCAAATTCAATTTATGACTTTCATCATGGTCAACACAAGCAATACCAATTTCACAGTTACTCTGTGTGCCAATATGACGTAAAACAGTTTCTACAACTTTTTTGAGATAGCCACGTTTCAAGACCAATTCAGGGGCTTGAAAGTCCTGTTGTAGAGAAAGACTCAGTTTCAAAATAGATCCTTAGATAATAAAGCCTACTGACAGGGTTTAGCTGTCAGTAGGCTGTAATTTAATGCTGAGCATCAGCAGCAGCATCATTTTCAGCCACTAAGGCTTCTTGACGCGCTTTGCGTTCAGCACGCGCTTCAGCGGTTAAGCGATGTTGTTCTGCATCCCATCCCTCATAAGCTTCAACAATTTTTTGCACCAGTTGGTGACGTACCACGTCACGTGAGTGGAAACGGGTGATGTGAATTTCTTTGATCTTGTCGATGATGCGCAAAGCATGTGCTAGACCAGATTGCTGGCCACGTGGTAAGTCGACCTGTGTGATATCTCCAGTAATCACTGCACGTGAACCAAAGCCTAAACGTGTGAGGAACATTTTCATTTGTTCAGGTGTGGTATTTTGCGCTTCGTCTAAAATCACAAAAGAGTGGTTTAAGGTTCGACCACGCATATAAGCCAGTGGTGCGACTTCAATCACCTGACGTTCAATCAGTTTTGCCACTTTTTCAAAGCCAAGCATTTCATACAAGGCATCGTAGAGTGGACGTAAATACGGATCTATTTTCTGGCTTAAATCACCTGGTAGGAAACCCAGTTTTTCACCTGCTTCAACGGCAGGACGAACCAATAAAATCCTTTGAATTTCGTTACGTTCTAGCATATCGACTGCGGCTGCAACGGCGAGATAGGTTTTACCTGTACCCGCAGGTCCAATACCAAAAGAAATATCACTTTGTAGAATACGCTGCACATAACGCTTTTGGTTAGCACCGCGTGGATTGATACGACCTTTACGGGTTTGAAGCCACACTTCATCTAAACCAGTGTGCTCTTGCCCATCAAGGTCTTCTTGCAATTCACGGTCAGTCTGACTGCCTTGAATCATGAGGTGTAAGGTGTCGGCACTGATTTGTACCGTATTTTCTGCTTCTTCATGCAGGCGATGGAGCAGACCTTCTGCTCTCTCAACTGCATCCATTTCACCATCGACATAAAATGCATCACCTCGATGGGAAATAGTGACATCTAAACGCTGTTCGATTTGTTTCAAATGACCGTTATAAGCACCGAGCATGCTCTTTAAACGTTCAATTGAAACCCCAGGAAAAGTTACTGTACGTCGAATCGCTGCAGTCAAGAGAATTCCTTTAAGTAGTCAGAATCTATTCTCTTACATTACGCCACGTCAGGCTCAAGATTCAAGAGTTCGCCATAAACAAAATTCAAAGTTTTAATCTCTGTCACTTCGATTTCTGCGAAACGTCCGACCCATGCTGCATCACCAATAAAACTCACATAACGAGTGTTATCCGCCGTACCAATCAGTAGGTTTGGATCTTTATCCGAAACTTTCTCGACCAAAACGCGTTGAATCGTGCCGAGCATGGCATCGGTCTTTTCAATACTCGATTGTTTAATCCACTTTTGGACTTTGGATAAACGTTCTTTTTTCACGTCTTCAGAAGTGGTGTCTTCAAGCTCAGATGCAGGTGTACCCGGACGCTTTGAGTAAACAAAACTATAGGAATGGTCGAAGTCCATGTCTTTGATAAATTTATAAGTTTCTTCAAAGTGTGCATCGGTTTCACCTGGGAAACCAATGATAAAGTCACTCGATAAATGCATGTCTGGGCGAACTTTGCGTAACTTGGCAATTTTGTCGATATAGACGTCAATGGTGTGGTTACGTTTCATGGCTTGCAACACATCATTTGAACCGCTTTGTACAGGCAAATGTAGATGCGATACCATTTGTGGTAAATCACGGTAGCACTGAATCAAGTCATCATTAAACTCAAGCGGGTGTGATGTGGTATAACGCAAACGACCAATCCCTGGGATTTCTGCAACAAGACGTAACAAGTCTGCAAAAGTACAGATATTGCCTTCGAATGTTTCACCGCGGTAACCATTCACGTTTTGACCTAATAGCGAAATCTCACGGACGCCTTTTTCGGCTAAGGTGGCAATTTCAGCTAAAACGTCATCCAGTGGACGAGAAACTTCTTCACCACGGGTGTAGGGCACCACACAGAATGAACAATATTTTGAACAACCTTCCATAATTGAAACAAAAGCCTTGTAACCTTCCACACGCGGTTCAGGTAAAAAGTCGAATTTTTCAATGTCAGGGAAAGAAATATCTACCAATTTGATTTTTTCTTTCTTGGGTTTTTCGATTTGATCAAAGTGCTGATCGAGCATTTGTGGTAAACGGTGCAAGGTTTGTGGACCGAAAATCATGTCGACATAGTTGGCACGTTTTTGAATGTTGTCGCCCTCTTGAGAGGCTACACAACCACCGACACCAATGATCAGGTCAGGGTTTTTGTCTTTCAGCTTGCGCCAACGACCCAGCTCAGAGAACACTTTTTCTTGGGCTTTTTCGCGAATCGAACAGGTATTCATCAGTAGAATATCGGCTTCTTTCGGGTCTTGGGTCAGTACATAACCGTGTGAGTCGCCCAGTAAGTCTGCCATACGGTGACTGTCATACTCATTCATCTGACACCCTTGCGTTTCGATATACAGTTTTTTAACTGATCCATCGGTGGCTGGGGTGTGCTGTGGCTGGGTGACAGTGTTTTCTGAGGCAGCTTGGGCACCATTTGGAATGAAGGTTTGAACCGTCATGTAGGCTCCTAAGGGGGATAAATCTAGGTTTTTTGTGTCTGATCGGTATCTGTGGCGGCGAAAGCAGGGCTTGGCTAGCGACAAAAATGCTCGATCAAGCACCATTTGAAATCTACGAAAGGCGCATATTTTAGCAGGAAATCTGAATAAACTTATAGCTTTAAATCTGAAGCTAAAAAGATTGATTTGTGAAGTGAAAATACAGGAAAATTAATATTGTCTAATCATAAGGTTACATAAGAGAACAATAGAGTCTGTTATGAGTTATTAAACTAATCAAAATGATGAGACGAGACTAGGCTATACAAAGATGACAGAAGGCACACCCATGTTAAAACGATTACAGAATAAATATTATCAAGTGTTTGCGTTGGGTGTAGCTGCCTTGGGTTTATCTGCAGCGACACATGCCGCAGATGAACAATTCAATGATGCTTTACGCGCAGCCAATACGGGTAATGCCAGCTTGTTGCAAGAATATCAAAGCAGTATGCAGGGTGATGTCTTGGGCTATTACCCTGAATATTGGCTATTAAACAGTAATTTAGCGTTGCAACCAGCGGCCAATATCGTGGGCTTTGCACAGCGCTATCCTCAGTCCGCGATGGCTGAAAAATTGGCAGCAGACTATATTGAAGAAAAAGTCAAAATGGCTGACTTTACTTCCGCACAGCCAGTATTGGCGTATGTGTCTAATGCAGACCAAGCAGAAAGCTGTGCTATGGCGCAAGTCCGCGCCAAGTCGGGCGACCCTTTGGTTTTCGCCGAATATAAAGATGTTTGGCTCGCGACCAATTCACAACCTGAATCATGTACTGGGCTGGGACGCATGATGCTGTCGAGCCCTCTCATGACGGAACAAGACAAGCAACAACGTCTATGGGCGCAGCTACGTGCAGGGCAGTCAGGTCAAGCGATTGCAACTGCACAAACCATCGGTATGAATTTGTCTTTGGCGCAGCTGAATAGCATTCAAGCTGATCCACTGAACTATCTATGGTCAGCACCGAAAGCATCGGCTGTAGATCAAGCATATTTAATTTATGCCATTGGGCGCTTAGCCGATAGTGATCTAAATACTGCATTGGCTTCGGTAAAGCGTGCTGCAGAGGGTACCCCTGAGTCGGTGCAAAAAGCGTTGTACCGTGCTGTGGGGTATATCGGTGGCACAACTGTCATGAAAAATAATTTTAATGTGGAGGTATTACAAGCCTTCGATCGGAGTTATGGTTTGGCATTTAGTGAAGAAGAAGCCGAAATTTATGCGCGCCAAGCCATTCGCTTTGGTGCATGGGAGAGTGTGATTCGTGCCGTTGATGGTATGAGTGTGACGCAAAAACAAGAAGATCGCTGGCAATATTGGTTAGCCCGAGCTTCAGAACAACGAGGTGATGCAAAGTCAAAAGCCTTGGCGCGTGAGATCTTCAAAAAATTGTCAGTAGGTGACGATTATCATAACTTATTGGCAAAAGATCGTATTGGACAACGTTATCAGACCATTCCTGCGAATACCCAACCGAGCAATGCAGATGCGCAGCGTTTGAGTCAAGATATTCACTTTAGTCGTGCTTTTACACTGCGCAATGTCAACGCACCAGACAATTATGTCAACCGTGAGTGGAATTGGGCGGTCAGACAAGCTTATTTAAAACAAGATGATGGTTTAATTTTAGCTGCAGCAAAACGGGCAACGGAGATGGGGTGGTATGACCGAGCGATCTATGCGGCCGATCGAACAGTCAAGCAACATAACTATAGCTATCGCTATGCCATGCCACACCAAAGTTATGTGGTGAGTCACAGTCGTAATGCAGGCATAGATCCTGCATGGGCGTATGGGCTAATGCGCCAAGAAAGCCGCTTTGTCACCCATGCTCGCTCGCATGTCGGGGCAGGTGGCTTGATGCAAATCATGCCAGATACGGCAAAATTGGTCGCAAGACAAATGGGTGAAACCTATAATCCAGCCGCACTGAGTGATATGAATACCAATGTACGTTATGGCACTTTCTATCTGTCCATGATCCAAAGTCAGTTAAGCAATAATCCAGTGTTGGCGACAGCAGGTTATAATGCGGGTCCGAACCGTGCACGTCGTTGGCAGCCTGAAAATCAAGCCATTGCAGCGGATCAATACACGGAAAGTATTCCACTGACTGAAACCCGAGATTACGTCAAGCATGTGATGAGTAATGCCACGCATTATGGTGTTTTGCTTGGCCAAGGACCGCAGTCCATTACTCAACGTATGCAAAATATTCCTTTTAAAAGTCAATAATAAAGGTCTAGACATTTTATGGTTTTGATGTCACTCCCATCAGTCTTAACGCAAAAACTACTGCAGATGATTGGTAGTAGTCTTGTTTTGGGATTTTTTACGACATCTGCTCATGCTGCACCGACGGTATTTGGTTATGTGATGGAAATTCAAATGACACCCGCCGTGTGTATGTTTGATAACCAAGGCTCGAAAAAACGGAAGTGTCTAGAGGGTTATTCACTCAATATTACGGGTTTATATCCTGAAACCACCACACGGGAGTGTCAGACCAATTCTTCTGCGGTCCTTTCTCCGCTTCAAACCAAAGTCGTGGCGAGAGTCATGCCTGATGAACATGCGCGCCGCCAGTTATGGGCAGAAATTGGCGGTTGTGTGCCGATGAATGCTAGTCAGTATTTCCGTAATGTGATTAATTATGCAGAGCGTTTAAAAATTCCTGCAGATTTGACTTCTTCTGAAAATAAAACCGCACAGCTCAATACACTGCGAGGGCAATTTCAACGTTTAAACCCAGGGCTACCTGCAAGTGGGCTACGTTTTAGCTGTCGGACACAACGACAAACCAACATTTTGACCGAAGTCAAGGTCTGTTATAAACCCAACGGTCAGTACAAAGCTTGTGCAGAGAATATTCAAGAAAACTGCCCAAGTTCCTTTGCGATCAAAGGTTCTTACTAATCTCTTTTTCTAAATTAATTTATATTTCCTATCATACTTTTGTTGGAATTCATTCTCTTTTACATGCATCTGCCAAAGTATTGGAGTACAATCTTTGCCGTTTATGATTATTAAGATTAGATAGAACAGCTATTTAATCATATCTAACGTTCCTCAAATGGAGATAAGTACATGAAGCAACCTGTTCGCGTTGCCGTTACTGGCGCAGCTGGTCAAATTGGTTACAGCCTATTATTCCGTATCGCTAGTGGCGAAATGTTAGGTAAAGACCAACCAGTTATTCTGCAATTGTTAGAAGTTCCTTTTGAGAAAGCTCAAGCTGCGCTTAAAGGCGTAATGATGGAATTAGACGACTGTGCTTTCCCATTATTGGCTGGCATGATCGGTACTGATGATCCTAAAGTTGCATTTAAAGATGCTGACTACGCGTTATTGGTTGGTTCACGTCCACGTGGTCCAGGTATGGAACGTGCTGACTTATTGAAAGTGAACGGTGAAATCTTCATTGGTCAAGGTCAAGCACTAAACGAAGTTGCTAGCCGTGACGTTAAAGTACTTGTTGTGGGTAACCCAGCAAACACCAATGCTTACATCGCAATGAAATCTGCTCCAGATCTTCCAGCGAAAAACTTCACAGCAATGTTACGTCTTGACCACAACCGTGCCTTGACTCAACTTGCTCAAAAAGCAGGTGTTGCAGTTTCTGACATCGAAGACATGACTGTTTGGGGCAACCACTCTCCAACAATGTATGCTGACTACCGTTTTGCAACTGTGAATGGCGAAAGCTTAAAAGACAAAATCAACGATGCAGCTTGGAACAAAGATGTGTTCCTTCCAACTGTTGGTAAACGTGGTGCTGCGATCATCGAAGCACGTGGTTTGTCTTCTGCTGCGTCTGCTGCAAATGCTGCAATCGACCATATGCGCGATTGGGCTCTTGGTACAAACGGCAAATGGGTAACAATGGGTATTCCTTCTGACGGTTCTTATGGTATTCCAGAAGGCGTAATGTTCGGTTTCCCTGTAACAACTGAAAATGGCGAATACAAAATCGTTGAAGGTCTTGAGATCGACGAATTCAGCCGTGAGCGTATCAACTTCACTCTGAACGAGTTAGAAGAAGAACGTGCAGCAGTTGCTGACATGGTTAAATAATTTAATCGAACTGATTAAGTTGAAAAAGCACTCCATTTCGGGGTGCTTTTTTTATACAAATGCTTTATTGAACAAAAAATAACATGCTGAGATATAGACACAACTGACTAAAAAATAAGCATACCTTAATCTGTAAAGGTATGATCAAGGGCTTGAGGAGAACAATGATGTTTGATCAACAACCGACTTTAGAACTTTTATTTGAGCAATTGGGGCTTGATGCAAGTGCGGATGCGATAAATCAGTTTATTGACACACATCAACTCACTTCAGATGTTCCATTGCATAAAGCACCTTTTTGGTCTAAAGCACAGCATGATTTTATTATCAGCAATTGGAAAAAAGATGATGAATGGTCATTGGTCGTTGACCAGTTAAACGAGCAATTACACACAGAAAATAAATTTTCGGGTTCGTGTCATTTATAATCACAAATTGAAACAACAAACCTAGTTTTAAGACTAGGTTTTTTTAAAAAATACATATAAGTTAATTCAATAACAATTGACAATAGTATTGATAAGGAGGGCGAGATGCTCAATCAACACAAACCATCCTTAGAGCTTTTATTCTCTCAACTGGGACTTGCTAATAGTGCAGCTGCCATTGAGTTATATATTCGTACGCATCAACTACCCGCCCATCAATCTTTACATGATGCAGCGTTTTGGAATCCAGCACAGCGTGCATTACTCATCAGCCATTTGGTGCAAGATGATGACTGGGCGATTATGGTCGATGAACTCAATCAACAACTGCACTTAGATGCTTATAAGCTTCAAACAGCTTAAATGAATAATCACAACTGAAATCAACACGGTCTTTGAACTATAAAAAACGCCTGATCACAGGCGTTTTTTATTCTTTAGGTGTATAACTTGGATGCCCACATTTTAGTGTAATTTACTTTGTATGAGTTTGATAAACCAATCTTCTTGATGGAAGCTGATAAAAGCGGCATGTTCACGCAGTAAAATGAAATCAAACTCTGTACTTTTTGCATATTTTCCAAGCCAGTGTCGTGCCAATGCAGATTCTTTTCTACTCACAGAGGCGTAGGCCAAAAACAGGTAAATATCACCCTGACCATAGCTGGTCAGTGGTTTTAAAATTTGCTGTGTAATCAACGCAAAGCGATCTTCTTTGGTGATTTCAAAGTACAGCATATATGCCTTAGCAAGATGCAAAGACAAATTGAGGTACAAAGACAGAGGCATTTCCTCAAACTCAATTCGACCTTGCTCAAGTAATACCACCGCTTCTTGTAAAAAGTGGACTTGTTCTTGGCGCAGTTGGCTCAGTGTGACTAACTGTAAGCGCAAATCAGCACGCTCAAGTGCTAATTCAGGGCTATTGCCTTGTAAGTAGAGTTGGTCTGTTTCACCAATACGCTGAATAATGTGTTGACTGTTGGCACGCATCGGTTACATCCTCCTCAATGAATGTTCAGTATATGAGGATACTTTTTACAATTTAAAGTCTTATTGCCTGAATTACAGGATTGTACTGTCACTCCGTAACCATGCGGTAATTGATAAACGCTGATGTTTTGCTTTTAAAACCTCATGTAGCAAGTCACTTTGAAACAGTGCGATACGATTTGGCTTGGGTTGCAGTACGTGCCAAATGTTATTTTTATCTTGTAGATGAAGCTCGCCTCCCCAGCTGTCTTGCCAGTCTTCATGTAAGTAGTAAACCGCAGAAATCATACGACCATTTTTACCTTGAGGATTATCACGGTGTAGTGCATAAAACTCGCCGGCGTTATAGCAAGCAAAATGCGCTTCGACGTCCCGAATACCAAGATAGAAAGCACGGTTGAGCTCTTGACCTAAGCTAAAAAGGGACTGTACATGTCGATTGGAAATGTGGAGTTCGGGATGTAACCATAAAATGTGATCACTACGGATCTTACTGATGACACCGTTTTGAATAGCGGCTTCACGAAAGCGGTTTAAGTTCGAAGTACATTCTTCAATGAGTTGATGTACATAGTCACCAGAGTAGGCGTCATCAATGATGGCAAAACCATGTTGATCTAAATCATCTAGGATTTGATCAACATTCCAAGACTTTGGGAGAAGAACTGCTTCCATAACATAAAACCTAAAAGACAAAGAAAAGCCGCTGTTATTCTAGTGTAAGAAAGCTGTCTGAACGAAACTATTTTTCATGCTAAAATACTCATTGATTTTAGGAATAATACAAACATGAATTACCGTCACCATTTCCATGCAGGCAACTTTGCCGATGTCATGAAGCATGTTCTTTTGCTTCAGATTTTGACTCGCCTCAATCAAAAAGATAAACCGTATCGTTATATTGATACGCATGGCGGTGCTGGTAAATATGATTTATCGACTTCAGAAGCACAAAAGTCAGGTGAGTTTTTAAATGGCATCCATCGTTTAGTGAAACTAGATGATTCAATCAAGCGTAATGCGCCTGAAGGCGTTCAGCAGTATTTAAAAATTGTTGAAAAAATGCGTGAAGGTTCAGGTAAAGGTGCCTATCCTGGTTCGCCGTGGTTTGCCTTAGAAGGCATGCGTGAAATCGACAAAGCCACTATTTTTGAAATGCAGCGTGATGTATTCCAACAGTTGTATTACAACGTTCGTGATAAACGCGCGGGTTTGCATGAGCGCGATGCGTATGAAGGCTTACTCGGTGTCATTCCGCCTAAAGAAAAACGCGGTTTGGTGATGATTGACCCACCTTATGAAGTTGAACGTAAAGACTTTCCACAGTTAGTTGACCTGATTGCAGCAGCACATAAAAAATGGTCAACAGGGGTCTTTGCGATTTGGTATCCAATTAAAGACCGCGCGATGATTGAACGTTTTGAAAAGAAAATGATTAAAACGGGTATTCGTCGTCAGTTGATCTGTGAAGTATGTGTTTGGCCAGATGACACTCCAGTGGGCTTAAACGGCTGTGGTCTATTGGTGATTAACCCGCCTTGGAAGTTCTCCGAAGATGCCGATGAGGCGTTACAGTGGTTATTCCCGCATTTACGTATGAGTGAAAATGGTGGTCATGCTGCTGTTCGTTGGTTAGTTGGCGAATAAAGACAGACTTAAAGAGAAAAAGGCTACATTAGGATCGACAGAAAATGACAAATATAAATAAACCTGAAAGCGAATCTACTCCACGCAGTGTTCCCAGCTTTGATGGGATCACTTTCGAGGTGGAAGAAGAAGAGCATACACAGGAAGGTCAAAAAGTAAAACGTCGAGGTATTTATTTGTGGCCGAACCTGATTACAACGGCAGCGTTGTTGTCAGGCTTTTATTCCATTATTGCTAGTATGAATGGTAATTTCCAACAAGCGATTTATGCTATTTTCTTAGCAGCATTGTTGGATGGCCTAGACGGCCGTGTGGCACGTGCAATTGGTGCGCAGAGTGCTTTTGGTGAGCAGTATGACTCTTTGTCTGATTTACTTGCCTTTGGTGTTGCGCCAGCGATTTTAATGTATAGCTGGAGTTTGGATTCGCTGGGTCGTATCGGTCTAGCGTGCTGTTTTGTCTATACCGCATGTGCTGCGTTCCGTTTAGCGCGTTTTAATGTGCAAATTGGTGTAGTCGATAAGCGTTACTTTATTGGTGTGGCTAGTCCACTTGCAGCCATTATCATTATTTCATTGGTTTGGGTTGGGCTCGATTTTCCTGAAATTTTTGATATTCGTGAGCGCGGTATCCAAGCAATCAGCGCTGTAGTGATTGTTTCTGTTGGTCTATTGATGATTTCGAATATTAAGTATTATTCATTTAAAACAGTAGATCGCAAGCGCGTTCCATTTTTTGTTCTGCCGATTGCAGTCTTTATTTTTGCAGCAATGACCTACAATATTCCTGTGGGTATTTTGGTGATTTCCTTGATTTATGCGTTATCTGGATTTGTTACGACATTTTTAGCACGAAGCCAACAAAACCCATGATGAGTTAATAATATGTAGAAGGAGTGCGATATGTGGTTGTTCCAAGATTTTCTCGATCAGTCTAAACAACTTAATCAAACTCCTTCACGGTCTTTGCCTGCCTACCATCCGCCCAATAAGAAATACAAAATCATTCATCAGGCTGTAACCATTCCTAACCTTCCTGCACCATTACATTACTTAAATTTTTTGAGTATGATCGGGCAGCCCAACACGCCTATGCTTCGGAATAACAGTGCGATTAGAACCACAGCACTAGACACAGCAACGGTTCTAGCCAGTAGCAGTCCGCATATGGCAGGTCAACTGAGTCGCTATTCTATTTCTGCTGAATGTGCTTTTGAAAAACAACAATTTAAATTTGCAAACAAAGAACACGTTATAGGTGCATTTCCTAAATTTCAGATTCAACGAAAAGATAGTGAACTAAGCTTTGAGATAGAAGTTATCACCACACCCTTGATTTCTCATTTTACCAAGTTACGTTTTGGCTTAGCTGAACATTGGTCGGTGATGTGTCAGTGTCAGGGCGAGGTAAAATACAAAGGACAACACTATGACATAGATCAACTCGGCGCATTTGAATATGGGCGCAGTGTTGACTTTAGTTATGTTCCTTTAGCTTTTTTTACATATCAAATCATTAATCTAGCAGATCAACGTCAGCTCTTATTAGAGCAAATTCGGGATTCATTTAATCGAGTCGTTCAGTCACGGATTTATTTACGTGATTTAAAAAAGCAGCAGACTTCCATGTTTGACCAAATGGTACGCTTTCAAGTTCATCGTGTTTATCCTGCTGTGAAAACGCCAAATGGGCAAAAAATGTATTTACCACGAGAGTTTGAATGGTGTTATCAAGGTGAGCAGGGATATCGGATACATATTTGCGCACAGAGCCGTGGAGACTTTAAGTTTGGCTTAGCAGCAGGTTATGTAGGAAGCTTTAAATATCAAGTCAAAATTGATAACTATGAGGAAAATGGTGAAAGTGGCTACTGTGAATATGTCGACTGTCGTGCTTTAAAGTGGCAAGAACATAACTCACAAGAAAAAATACGCAATGAAATTGGAGAAATTGTTCCCTTTTCACTCAAGAAATAAGAAAAAAGTAATATTTTGCTGATTAAATAAACAAGTGGGAGTTTTTTTATAAATAATTGAGAGAAGGGGGTTGCAAGGGGATAGAAATGCTGTAGAATGCACATCCATCGGCGGTGATGAAGATTAAAACTTCTGATAAA
>NZ_JBIQOD010000022.1:0-51691 GCF_044130335.1 Acinetobacter halobius | reverse complement strand
TTCTTCGCACATACAGTTGCAATTGCAGCTGTTAAAGTTGTTTTACCATGGTCAACGTGACCGATTGTGCCCACGTTAACGTGTGGCTTATTACGTTCAAACTTAGCCTTAGCCATGAGATCTTCCTTTTTAAACTACTCATGCAGGATCACTGCATGAGCACTTGGTTTTTAACTATGAATTAGTTTGGGCTTATAGTAATCGAAAGATTACTCGTCGTCACCTTTTTTACCGCCAGACTGGAATTTAGAAATGATGCCTTCAGCCACGTTACGTGGAGTTTCAGCATATTTAGCAAATTCCATAGAGTATGTTGCACGGCCTTGAGACATAGAACGCATTTGAGTCGCGTAACCAAACATCTCTGCAAGTGGAACTTCAGCTTTAATTGCTTTAGTACCGCCAGGCAAGTCATCCATACCTTGAACCATACCACGACGACGGTTTAAGTCACCCATGATATCGCCCATGTAGTCTTCTGGAGTTTCTACTTCAACTTTCATGATCGGCTCAAGCAAGATAGGATCTGCTTTCATGAAACCGTCACGGAATGCGTAAGAACCTGCCATTTTGAACGATAATTCGTCCGAATCGACATCGTGGTAAGAACCGTCAAATAATGTAGCTTTAATGCCAACAACTGGGTAACCAGCAAGGACACCATTCTTCATACGCTCTTGGATACCTTTATCCACAGCACCGAAGAATTCTTTAGGAACTACACCACCAACAACTTCTTCAGCGAACTCGTAGTCTTTACCAGCATCAGGATCCATTGGCTCTAAACGTACGTATACGTGACCGAATTTACCTTTACCACCAGTTTGACGTACGAATTTACCTTCTTGTTCAACTGACTTTTTAATCGTTTCACGGTAAGAAACCATTGGTTTACCAATGTTTGCTTCAACACCGAATTCACGTTTCATACGGTCAACAATGATGTCAAGGTGAAGCTCACCCATACCAGCAATAATTGTTTGACCTGACTCTTCGTCAGTACGAACGCGGAATGATGGATCTTCCTTAGCCAAACGACCTAAAGCAATTGACATTTTTTCTTGGTCAGCTTTAGTTTTTGGTTCAACAGCCAATGCAATTACTGGCTCTGGGAATTCCATACGCTCAAGTGTGATGACATTTTTCTCATCACAAAGTGTATCACCCGTAGTTACGTCTTTAAGACCTACACACGCAGCGATATCACCTGCACGAATTTCTTCAACGTCTTGACGATCGTTCGCGTGCATTTGCACGATACGGCCGATACGTTCACGTTTAGATTTAACTGGGTTATAAACAGAATCACCTTGTTTAAGAACACCAGAGTAAACACGTACGAAAGTTAAGTTACCTACGAATTTGTCGTTCATGATTTTGAACGCAAGCGCAGAGAACGGAGCTTCGTCAGATGCTTCACGAATCGCTTTAGTTTCAGCTTTGTCGTCAAGTACACCTTCAATAGCTTTAACTTCTGTAGGTGATGGTAAGAATTCAATTACTGCGTCCAACATACGTTGAACACCTTTGTTTTTGAACGCTGTACCACAAAGCATTGGTTGAATTTGACAAGCCAAAGTTTGAACACGTAGACCATTAACGATGTCTTCTTTAGAAAGATCACCTTCTTCTAGGTACTTGTCCATTAGCTCTTCAGAAGCTTCAGCAGCAGCTTCAACCATGTTTGTACGCCATTCTTCAGCAGAAGCTAGAAGTTCAGCTGGAATTTCACCGTACTCAAACTTCATACCTTGTGAAGCTTCATCCCAAATGATCGCTTTCATTTCGATCAAGTCGATTACGCCTTGGAAGTTTTCTTCAGCGCCAACAGGAATCACTACAGGTACTGGAGACGCGCCTAAACGAGTCTTCATTTGTTCAACAACACGGAAGAAGTTTGCACCTGTACGGTCCATCTTGTTCACGAATGCTAAACGAGGTACTTGGTATTTGTTTGCTTGACGCCATACAGTTTCAGACTGAGGTTGTACACCACCTACAGCACAGTAAACCATACATGCACCATCAAGAACACGCATAGAACGCTCAACTTCAATTGTGAAGTCAACGTGTCCCGGTGTATCAATTACGTTGATACGGTGTTCAGGGAATTGCTTAGACATACCTGACCAGAATGTAGTCGTAGCAGCAGAAGTAATGGTAATACCACGTTCTTGCTCTTGCTCCATCCAGTCCATTGTTGCTGCACCATCGTGTACTTCACCAATTTTGTGAGATACACCTGTGTAGAACAAAATACGTTCTGTAGTTGTGGTTTTACCAGCATCAATGTGCGCAGAAATACCAATGTTACGATAACGAGAAATTGGGGTTTGACGAGCCATGATTTCTTGCATTCCTAAATTTTGTTGTTTAAAACAGGACGCTTTAAGCTGGCAGACAGCTTAAAGCGATTCGATGACAGTTTGGCGTAAACCAAGCTGTCACCCTCCTGAATAGGGGCTGTTTTAGTCGCTTAGAAGCGGTAGTGAGAGAATGCTTTGTTGGCTTCAGCCATACGATGCACGTCATCACGTTTTTTAACCGCTGCGCCTTTACCTTCAGCTGCATCAAGCAACTCACCAGCAAGACGTAAAGCCATAGTTTTTTCAGAACGCTTAGCAGCAGCATCTACTAACCAACGCATAGCTAGAGCAGTACGACGGGATGGGCGTACTTCCATAGGTACTTGATAAGTAGCACCACCAACACGGCGTGCTTTTACTTCAACCATAGGACGAACTTTTTCAAGAGTAGTCTCGAAAAATTCAACTGGGTCTACTTTGTTTTTTTCTTGAACGCGGTCTAAAGCACCGTAAACGATACTTTCAGCAATAGATTTTTTACCATCTTGCATTACGTGGTTCATGAATTTAGCGATTGTTTGGCTGCTGAACTTAGGATCCGGAAGGATTTCACGAGCAGCAACTACGCGACGTCTTGGCATTTTAAACTACCTATATATATGACACTTCAGGTTAATCCAGCCGTAGCACAAAGTGTCATGTGCTTTCGCTGGCCTTACTACACGTCGCTTGAATTTCACAAAATTAATGCAGAAATCAGACAAGCGAGACGATAAAGGATTGCAGTTCTAGCGAACTAAGAAGTTAATCTCGAAAGATTATTTCTTAGGACGTTTAGTACCGTATTTAGAACGAGACTGGTTACGATCTTTAACACCAGCACAGTCTAAAGAACCACGAACGGTATGGTAACGTACACCTGGTAAATCTTTAACACGACCACCACGGATAAGAACAACACTGTGCTCTTGTAGGTTATGGCCTTCACCACCGATGTAGCTAGAAACTTCGAAACCAGAAGTTAAACGCACACGGCAAACTTTACGCATTGCTGAGTTCGGTTTTTTAGGTGTAGTTGTGTAAACACGTGTACAAACACCACGACGTTGTGGACAAGCCTTCAACGCAGGAACTTTAGATTTTTCAACTAAAGTCGTACGACCCTTACGGATCAACTGATTTGTTGTTGCCATTTGGCAATTCTCCCGTTAATAAAAAACCCAAAAAAAGACGACTTTTTGAGGGCATGCAATTGTAAGCTAAGACGCAAAAATGGTCAACATTTCAAACTACATGTAATGCTGACTACATCAGGACTTTTACAAATTTTTGTCTATTTTAAGTAGTTTATTTTTTACTTGGAGTATTTCGTCTTTTTGTAACCTTTTTTTCAGTCGGCTCTACAGTAGGCTTCGCAGCAACTTTTGAAGCCGTATTGGGTTCATTTTGTACAAAAGACGCATTATTGTTTTGTGTGGTTTCTTCAACCTCATCCATAGGATATAAATCTGCAAGATCTTCTTCCACTTGCAGGGCTGGCTGTTGCGGTGCAACAGCATCATGGGGTTCAACCATTTGATCTGCAAGCTGCTCTAGGCCTTGTTGAACGAGATCATCGGTTGGTGTTTGTGTGCCTTTGTCTGACTTCTTCTGAACTTTCACTTTAGCAATATTTTGATGACCATCCAATGCGATTTCAGTACCCATATTTAAGCTCTCTGTTTCCGCATCTGTTGCACTGCGTTGAGCAAGCAGTCGCGGTGATGCTTTAACTAAAAGCTCAAGTGAACGCTCATAAGCGGTCAAGGCACTTAGGCTATTGTCTTTTTGCTGAATGATATACTGGCGGGCTTGTGAAAAAATCAACTGCGCCTTTTGATGTGCATCATCCACTAAGCGCCAACTATAAGCGGCACTCACACTAGCACTGGCAATGGGTGAGAGCTTTGCTAGTTTATTGAGTAAAGATAGATTAGCAAGCGACTGCCCCCATTTCAGTTGACCATCGGCATTGGTTAACCATTTCTTCAAAGCTTCTGCATCATTGCTTGATCCCAACAACTGTTGTAACTGAGAAACATCATGGGTTTGCAAGGTACTCGAAATCGCTTTAATCGCCATCAATAACGTTTGCTTTTCGGCAATTAAACCCAAATCAATTTGCTTAAAAATAAACTGTACGATGTCCTGATCAGACTCTTTATTTAAGTCAAAACCGTAAGAGCGCCCTACTTGATAGATCATTCGCAATGACATGACCAAAGAAGCAGGCACATCCACGGTTGAACCCACTAGACCTGTTGCCCCTGTCAATGCCCCCTGAACAATGGCAATGATCTTATTTTGTTCCGATAATGCCTGACTAATCCGCTTAGAACGGTCAACATCTTGGGTTAACATTTCAAGATCACGCACACCCGCTTCATCTAAAACAGCATCGACAGAACACATATTCGAACTAAATTGATTGAGCTGACCAAATAGATAATCAGCCGCTTTATCGGAAAGTTGTGGAGAAACAAAACTCGCCATACGGTTTGCTTTTGCATAATGTCGGCCTAATAACTGACGTGATACCGTCGGTAGGTGCTCACGTAAAACATGTTGCGGGCGCTCATAAGTTTTACTTTTTGATTTTGTTTTTGGAGTCTTGGCATCTCCTGTTGGGCTATTTGTCAGTGTTGACACCGCGTCTGGAGCCACTTGGTTTAAGAGATTTAAACCTGTATGACTGAGCTTTTTAGCCACTCCAAAGGCATTTGAAAAGAAACCACTGCGCTGTTTATTGTTTGAATCCGCCATTCCTTACCTCGTGCTTTATAATCTTTCATTTCTAGCTAAATACTAGGTGTAGTACGCATTTATCTCAATAACAATATGTGTCTTTTAGTAAAGTTGAAATGTGCTTTGCTTGATTTTAAGACAAGCTAAATTGGCATAGGATTTGCCATAAGAATTAAAAATTCTTTCTGCTATTATGATCTGCATTGAAAACATAAGAGTTGCAATTGGCTTAGAAATAAATTGTTGATTCATCTCTAAGCGCAACTCGGTAAAACCACCATATAAGGGATCTGTAAATGAAACGTGTAGTAATCACTGGCATGGGGATCAACTCATGTATCGGTAATACTTTGGAAGAAGTTACTCATGCATTACAAAACGGGATTTCTGGGACACGTTTTAACCCAACCTATGCTGAACTCAATTTTAAAAGTCATATCAGTGCTGCTGCTGAACAAGACTTTGATGGTATCGACCGTAAGCTAAAACGCTTTATGGGTGTTTGTGCAATGTATGCATATAACGCTGCGGTTGCTGCGGTTGAAAATGCAGGCTTAACAGCCGAGCAAATTGGTGGCAATCCACGCTATGGTATCGCGGGCGGTTCAGGTGGTGGTTCAACTGCATCTGTAGTTGAAATGAAAGAATTGTTAGACACCAAAGGCGCACGTAAAGTTGGCCCGTTCTTCGTACCACGTAATATGTCGAACACAATTACAGCAAACGTTGGTGTTGCTTTTAAAATGCAAGGTGTTGCACACACCATTACCAGCGCATGTGCAACCTCTGCTGATGCAATTGGTTATGCCTACAACCTGATTCAACTCGGCAAACAAGACTTAATGCTTGCAGGTGGTGGTGAGGAAGATCACTGGTCTCAAAGCTTGTTGTTTGATGCCATGGGTGCACTGTGCTCAAAGTACAATGACACACCAGAAACAGCGTCTCGTCCTTATTCTGCTGACCGTGACGGCTTCGTGATTGCTGGCGGTGGCGGTTTTGTGGTGCTTGAGTCTTTAGAGCATGCGCAAGCACGTGGCGCCAACATTTTGGCTGAAGTCGTAGGTTATGCTGCAAACTCTGACGGTGCAGACATGGTTGCACCATCGGGTGAAGGTGCGACACGTTGTGTACTGATGGCACTTGAAGAAGCAAAACAGCACGGCGTCGACAAAATTGACTATGTGAATACGCATGGGACATCAACGCCTGCTGGTGATGTGACTGAGTTAAAAGCAATGGAACGTGCATTTGGCGAAGGTCAAGTTCCTCCACTGAGCTCAACTAAGTCAATGACAGGCCATAGCTTAGGTGCGGCAGGCGTACAAGAAGCGATCTACTCTGTCCTAATGATGCAAAATGACTTTATTGCACCCAACATCAACGTGACTGAACTGGATGAAGGCGCAAAACCATTTGATATCGTGCTTGAAAAACGTGACGCAAAATTGAATACTGTGATGAGTAACAGTTTCGGTTTTGGCGGCGTAAATGCATGTCTCATTTTCAAAAAATGGGAAGGCTAAGCTGCCCATTTTAGGGTGACTTGATGGATGCTCCTTCTGATGCTTTCTTGTGGGTAAAAGCATTACATATTATTGCCGTGGTGTGTTGGTTTGCTGCATTATTCTACTTACCACGGCTCTATGTTTACCATGCCATGAGTGATGATGCAGTCAGTCATCAACGTTTCGAGGTTATGGAACGTAAGTTATACCGTGGCATTATGTGGCCGTCGATGATTGCAACACTGATCACGGCACATTTCTTGGTGGATTGGGGGGATGCAACACGCCACTACCATGAAGCCCTGTGGTTCTACCTCAAAGTCGGTTTGGTTGGACTGTTGGTGATTTACCACTTTGTTTGCGGTTATTACCGTAAGAAATTGATTGGTCATGCACACTACAAGTCACACAAATTTTGGCGCTTCTTTAATGAAATGCCGACCCTCATTTTATTTGCTGTGGTGATTTTAGTCGTGGTTAAACCGACATTTTAAAATCCCACAGTTAAAAAGCCCCGATTGATTTGGGGCTTTTTAATGTCTGTAAAAATCAACAGTACAACTCAAGATCCACGCTATGACCGTATCCCAAATTGACGAATCTTTAAATTGAGCGGGGTCGAATAATATTTCTCAATCGCCCAACTCAAAATAAACACCGCGATAAAATAAACAGGCAACAACATCAGCTTTTCAGCCGCTAAAGTTTCTTTGGGGAAATAGACCACTTTCATTAAGCCAAGAATAATCAAATGAAACAGATACATTTCATAGCTACGCTGCCCAATCCAGACCAAACTCCGTGCCGCGTATGAGACAGGTTTAACTTCGGGATCTTGGGCAAAACACAATATGAGTAACGCCGTAAGTAGCGCAAATACGCTGATGCCCCAAGTACTCACCTCTTTGATGGGTGCATAAAAATATAAAGCGGTCATTAGAAACGCTGTTACTGCAACAATCATTTTTTGATTGTAAATTGCACCTTTAAAATGTTGCACATACATTGCGGTGAGGCAACCAATCGCAATTCCATCAAAGCTAGAGAAATAGTGATATAGATAAGCCCCACTTTCCTCTCCAAAATGCAGGGCACGAAAATACGGTGCATAAGCGATTATCGCGAACAGAAAAACGATAAAGCCTTTGCCACGACCAAGCCCTAAACACAGGACAGGAAAGGCTAAATAGAAGACTTCTTCAACCGATAAAGACCACAATACGCCCAAAGCATAGTTCACCCAACCATATTCAATAATCAGTAGATTCATCCAGAAACTCAAAGCTGAAAGAACAGTCACAGCATAGAATACCTCTACGCCATTGGGCGACTGATTGATAAAGGGTTGTAATCCTAAGCTTCCGAGCACACTGACCATCGCGACCAATAACACCAGACACGGCATAATTCGGGCAATACGACGGATATAGAAATCTTTCAGTTTAATCTGCGCCAAAGAACCACTGCGCTGTAAAGTATGCTGGGTAATCAAAAAACCCGAAATGACAAAAAATATGGTCACACCATAGTTGCCATTTCGGGCAATTAAGGTACTTAAGCTCTCGCCCCCAATGGGAATGCCGAGAAAGGTATCGTGTAATTTATACGGAATATTGAAATGGTGAATCAGCACCAACAGGATGGACACGCCACGCAGGATGTCAATTTTATAATTACGCATAAATCATTGTTAAAATTTTAAAGTGCTTCATTAAAAGTGAAACCATCAGATTTAAATAGCTTTTATATATAAAATCATACAATGATCCAACACTGAATTAGAACCCATTGATTCAGCTCAAGCAAAAAGAAAGCCCTGCTTATGCAGGACTTTCTTTCAAACATCACGAGTACAGAATGAATTTAGCTCTTTACTACGGAGTCTTACCGTTTTAAGTTTCCATTGCTAGAGTTCGTTTTGTTCCTTGCGAAGTTGTACTTCTCATTCGCCAAAAGAACAAAAAACATTTGTCATCCGCAAAACCTATTCACTTTCTGTATTTAAAAAATTTTCTTTGCAAAAACAGTCCGCTTTAAATGCTAGACAGGTTGCGGATGACATTGTCACGTATCGAATAAAACTTAAAAAAGAAAATACCAGTCAGTTAAGAAACTGACTGGTATTACTGATTATGCAGGGCTTTCTTTCAAACATCACGAGTACAGAATGAATTTACTTAGTTATCCAGTTGCTGTTCTAACAGACGTTTTTTCATACGTGGCTTGTACAGCAGTTGATAGGTCACGGCTAAAATAATCACCCATAGCGGACTGATCATCAATGCGCGAAGGGTATCCGCCTCTAAACTCAAAATAACCAACGTGAAGAATAAGAAGATTAAGACCACATAAGACATCCAAACACCGCCCGGCATTTTAAAGGTCGACTTTGCATGTAGCTCAGGACGCAATTTACGGTAGCGGATATAGCACACCATAATAATGCTCCAAATACTGATAAACAGAATCACGCACAATGAGCTGGCTAATGTAAAGGCTTCAACGGTGTTTGGTACAAAATACTGTAGCGCCGCACCTGCCATGATAAAGGCACATGAGAAGAATAGGCCTTTTGCTGGTACAGCACGTTTTGACAGATGCGCTAGGCTCTGTGGTGCTTGCCCTTCTCTTGCCAAACCAAACAGCATCCGTGATGTAGAGAACACACCACTATTCATGGAAGACATCACTGAAGACAGTACCACCAAGTTCATAATGATGGCTGAAGTTGGGATACCCGCATGTAAAAATAGTGAAACGAATGGGCTTTGATCCGCAGGAATTTGATTCCATGGTGTCACCGACATCACGACAAATAGCGACAACACATAGAATAAAATAATACGGGTTGGAATCGCATTCACTGCTTTCGGTAAGTTCTTTTCAGGATCTTTGGTTTCAGCAGCCATGGTTCCAATCAGCTCTACACCGACAAAGGCAAAGAGTGCTATTTGGAAGCCTGCTAAAAAGCCACTACCGCCTTGAGGGAACATCCCGCCATGCGACCAAACATGACTAAAGCTTGCAACTGAACCGCCCGGTGCTTGGAAATGACTAAACACCATAAAGCCACCAATCACGATCAGCCCTAAAATGGCTAAAATTTTGATTAAAGCAAACCAAAATTCAATTTCGCCAAAAAGTTTCACGGTCAGCAAATTTAGCCCAAGGACAAACAGCACACAGCCGACACTGATTAAAGCCTGTCCCATAGGCGTAAAGGTCATATCTGGCGGGAGCCAAAAACCGAGATAGTTAATAATGGCTGCCAAGTCCGCAATACCGACCAAGACCCAACCGAGCCAATAGGACCAACCGATATAGTAACCCGCACCCGGCCCAATCAAATCATGAGCCATGTCGATAAACGACTTATAGTGCAAATTTGACAATAAAATTTCGCCCAATGCACGCATTAGGAAAAAGAACATGGTCCCGATAATCATATAAATGATTAGGATAGAAGGACCAGCAAGAGAGATGGTTTTGCCCGAACCCATGAATAGGCCCGTACCAATCGCGCCACCAATGGCAATCAATTGCAGGTGGCGGTTGGATAATTTCCGTTGTAATTCATGCGATGATGCATTTGCACCGTCAGCTTGTGGTGTGGTCGTCATAATTTAACATCCTGTTAATGTCCTTTTTTGCGTATAAACCATGTTCATACAGTGCTCGTTTTCCTAACGGGCGGCATTTATACGCTGATCAGCCATTCAGCCTGAGCCAAAGGGCTGATACACACGGGGAGAGTTTAAAAAATTAGTTTTGTGCAGCCGTTACTGCAATTTCGATCAACCAGTTTGGATTCACCAAATCAGCTTGAATCGTTGCACGTGAAGGCGCCACACAACCGTTCATCCAATCAATCCAAATCGCATTGACTGTTGAAAAATCAGAGAGATTTTTGATGTAAAGCTGAGCAGATAACAAACGTGATTTATCTGTATTTGCCAAAGCTAAAAGCTCATCAATCGTTGCTAAAATTTCACGGGTCTGACCTGCGACATCATTGTCGGTATTTTTTGGCACTTGCCCTGACAAATACACCACTTGATTAAACACAGTGACTGCACTCATGACTTCGTTGGTGTTGAATTTTTGAATGTCTGAATGTGACATAGGTCTTTCCTTGTATGAAACTGTATAAAAATAAAATTTAATCTTGGATAAAATTGACACGTGCAGTGACAGCACACATCAGCTCATAGCCAATCGTGCCTGAACCTGCTGCGACTTCATCAATACTAAGCACAGCGCCCTGTTTCGATGTACCCCACAGCACCACTTCGCTGCCAACTTGGGCATTTGGGAGGTGAGATAAATCGACTGCTAACATGTCCATGCTGACCCGTCCGACCAAGCTACTGCGTTGTCCATCGACTAAAATAGGCGTGCCTGTTGTGGTAATCCGTTGATAACCATCGGCATAACCACAAGCCACAACACCCACACGCATGTCGTTTTCAGCAATGAACTTTGAGCCATAACCGACACTATCGCCTGCTTTTAACTGCTGAATGGCAATCAACTCGCTACGCAAACTCATGGCGGGTTGCAAATCCCAGTCTTCAATGGAGTGGCTTGGATAATCTGGAGAACTACCATAGAGCATGATGCCGCTACGGATCACATCCGACTGCAACTGCTGATGGCGTAAGATGGCTGCACTGTTACTGACTGAACGTGCACCCGGTAGATCATGGGTAATGGCATCAAATAACTGACATTGATGTGCAATGCCGTCACGTCCGAAACGTTCACCATCGGCATCCGAAAAATGCATCATATGGGTCAAACGTCGAACTTGAGGCAAGTTTAAGAGCTGCTGCCATACTTGACGGTACTGTTCAGGACGGAAACCTAAACGGTTCATGCCGCTGTTCATTTTTAAATAAACATCGAACTGCGCCTCTAAAGGAAAACGCGCTAACCATTCAAGTTGATATTCACTATGAATACTGAAGCTTAAACCTAGCTCATGGCAGTCAAATAGATCTTGCTCTGAGAAAATACCTTCGAGTAACAGAATTGGGCCTGTCCAGCCCAAAGCACGAATGCGTTTTGCCTCTGCCAAATCGAGCAACGCAAAACCATCGGCAGATTTGAACGCTTGATAGACGCGTTCAATACCATGACCATAAGCATTGGCTTTGACCACCGCATAGACTTGGCTATTCGGCATTTTTGTACGAGCAACATTTAAATTATGCTGCAGTGATTGGCTATGAATCACTGCAGTAATTGGACGTGGCATTTTATTCTTCCTTGAATCAATACGGCCTAAAACGGATTAGGCTGCTGAAGGATAACGTTGAATAGAGAGACCTTCAGTACTGATGTCTGGTTGATGATTCATCACCAAGTCACTAATGAGCTTGCCTGAACCACATGCCATGGTCCAACCCAAGGTGCCATGCCCTGTATTTAAGAATAGGTTTTTAAAACGAGTCGCACCAATGATTGGCGTTGAGTCTGGTGTCATTGGACGTAAACCGGTCCAGAAACTGGCTTCAGCTAAGTTTCCACCTGGGAATAAGTCTTGAGTCACCATCTCCAAAGTTGCACGGCGGTCTTGGTTTAAACCGTGGTTGAAACCACTCAGTTCCGCCATCCCCCCCACACGGATACGTTGGTCAAAACGCGTGATGGCAATTTTATAAGTTTCATCAAGAACCGTAGACTGTGGCGCAAATGCAGGATCTACAATTGGAATGGTTAGTGAGTAGCCTTTGACAGGGTATACAGGCAAATTCAAATTCAATGGTTTCAAGAAATCACGTGAATAACTACCAAAAGCAAGCACATAACGGTCTGCTGTAAGCACCTGACCATCCACCACCACGCCTTTGATTTCATCCCCTTCAACCACTAGTTTTTCAACATTTTGGTTAAATTTAAATTCTACACCCATGTCTTTTGCAAGGTTTGCCAAAGCATTGGTAAATAGGTAACAGTCACCTGTTTCATCATTCGGTAGATGTAAACCACCGACTAATTTATCTTTAGCATATTCTAAAGCTGGCTCAACTTTGGCTAAGTCATCTTTTAATAACAGTTCGTAGTCGACGCCACATTCTTTTAATACTTGGATGTCACGTTGTACGGCATCCAATTGAGCTTCATTACGGAAAACCTGCAAAGTTCCTTTCGCACGGTTTTCATAGTGAATGCCAGTTTCTTTACGCAGTTCACGTAAGCAGTCACGGCTGTATTCAGCAACACGTGTCATACGCTCTTTGTTAATGGCATAACTTTGTGGGTTGCAGTTTTTTAACATCTGCGCCATCCAGTTTAACTGCCACATGCTACCATCAATGTTAATGGCTAAGGGTGCATGATGTTGGAACATCCACTTTACAGCTTTAAACGGAATACCGGGTGCAGCCCACGGTGTAGAATAACCTGGAGAGATTTGCCCTGCGTTACCAAAGCTAGTTTCTTCAGCAGGACCAGCCTGACGGTCTAAAACCGTAACGCTTGCGCCTTGTTGTGCAAGGTAATATGCACTTGCAACACCGATGACACCACTACCTAAGACAATTACACGCATGACTGATCCCTTACACACACTAGTTTATTTCACTAGTATATTTTTAGGTTAATAGTTTTTTTCACTGTTTTTAATATTATAATCTAGGTAAATCACCACTTTTGTCGCGCTAAAATTCTAAACATAGGAAATTTATAATGCGTAAATTAGATCGGATTGATCAGCAGATTTTAGACATTTTGCAGCGCGATGGACGAATTGCAATTAGTGAATTGGCCTCTCGCGTTAACCTCTCAACCACGCCATGTTCGGAACGCGTCAAACGCTTAGAGCGTGATGGTATTATCATGGGTTACTACGCACGCCTCAATCCGCAACTGGTCGATCGAAACTTATTGGTGTTTTTAGAAATTAAGCTATCAGCCAAGTCTGGCGATGTGTTTGATCAAGTGGCGCGTGACTTGGTCGAGATTCCAGAGGTTTTAGAATGCCATCTGATTTCAGGTGAATTCGATTATTTAGTCAAAGCCCGTTTAAAAGAAATGAGTGCCTACCGACGCCTATTGGGTGATTTACTAAAAAAACTGCCCTCTTCAGCGTCATCGCACAGTTATATTGTGATGGAAGAAGTCAAAGAAAGTTTTTATTTGGACATTCGCTAAATTGCACAATAGCTTAAATCGGCATACAAGTATCTTGAGCTAAATACGCAGGAAGCTTTTGTTGTGGAAATGGCTGTTTCAAACAGAGCTGATACCCTTTTTGATAATAATCATATCCTTCCCTATTTTTATTCAGCTCTTCTACCGATTCCTGCTTTTGTACTGCATTAAAAACTCGAATTTTATTGTCTAAAATTCGAGAACGAAGTGCATAAGGTCGCCAGTCAACAACAGCTACTTGCGCTAAAATATTTCCCACCGAATTTTTCAAAACGTATTTAGAGCGCTTCTCAGGCTGAAAATGCTCATACTGTTGCAAGAAATCCAAATACGATAGTTCAGACAATGCAATATAAGGTTCGATGTCTTTAACTTGCTGATTTAAACTGCGGTTAGGTAGATAAACCAGACGGTATTGCCAATCAGACATACCTTCTGGTACTGCTAGATTTTGAAAGGAGTGTGCATTTTGGCTCACTTCATAACGCATACTTTGCCTTAAACTCAAAGCATGCTGAGTTAAAGGTGCGACATGCACGCTCGCATGCTGAGCCTTTAGATTGAGCATATCCAGACTCTGCCACATAAAGTTCTGCATGATATATTTCTCAATCATAGAGAGTTTCTGTCCCTGCATATTTTGTAAAGCAGAGATGTACTGTAAAAGTGCAGTCTTTGACTCATCTTTAGATTTTAAACTCAATTGAACCGCATGCAATAAATGCAGATCGCGCAGAGTCTGATAGTCTGGCAGTGCACCGTCAGCTGGAAGCAATAAAGAGACATAATCCGTACTGTTTAACCAGTGCAAATAACGCTGTATTGCAAATTGCTCTGTTGCAAGCATTGCAACAAACTGAGATTGATGTTGGCGAATAAAGGATTCACTTTGTTCTGGCGTTTGTTGTAAAACCTGATTGAGTTCATCTAATACTTGTTTTTGTTTTGCCGACAACGGGTGTTTTTGCAACTGCTGTATTTGCATAGGCGCTGCTTTATTTGCAGAAGATAATGACTTGCCCTGCTGTTGCCACTGCTCATAATAACGTAAATGACCCAAGCTTTCAGGCTCAACATCTACTTTCGCATCCATTCCCCAGGCATAGAAAAATGGATGCTGTTTCAGATCGCTTTGAAAGGCATAGTCAGCATCTATCAAGGCTTTGGTTTGAGCAGATAACTCATCATCCTGCTGTAACCAATAAACCAATCCACCACTACCGAATGCCAATATAACCAAACCCAGCAGAACTTTTTTTATCATTATTCGCATAATCAAGTATTTTATTATTTAGCAATCATACTGATTTTACTTAATAAATTGAAGGATCTCAGCAAAAATTTTAATTCGTGCTTTAGGCGCGGCTTCCGTCAACTCTTGATCAGAACCATAACCATATTCCACCGCAATAGTCTCAATGCCGTTGCGACGTGCACCCAAAATGTCATGCTCTCGGTCGCCAACCATCAGACATTCTGCTGCTTTTAACTGCTCTTTTTCTAGAATATAAGCAATCAAATCTCCCTTATTGGTGCGCTCACCGTTTAGTTCACTGCCATAGGGGTGCACAAAGTATTGTAGTAAATTGAAATGCTCTAAGATTTGACGGGCATAGACTTCTGGTTTTGCTGTTGCCAAATACAAGTGATAACCCTGCTCGGTCAGTTTTTTTAAGGTCGGTTCAACATCGGCAAATAAATGGTTTTCATATAAACCTTTCACCGCAAAACGCTCACGATAGCCCAGTAGAGCTTGCTCTGCCAAAACATCGTCCACTGCAACATTTAAGATTTTTGCCAAAGACGCTTTGAGTGGTGGCCCAATAATCCAGTCAATATTTAGATCATCGGCAATCGGATGCCCAACTTTGTTTAAGCCATAACGTGCGCTGGTGGTAATACCAACTTTCGGATCTGTTAATGTTCCATCTAAATCTAGCAAAATATGTTTAATCACAGCTGATCCTTCTTGGGCTTTAAATAAAATACTATCGAGAGTTCTGCTAAAGTTGCCTATACTATCGCAAATTTTCGCAACAAGGATATTTCTGTGCGCCCAACCGTACTGTGCTTTTCTGGTTTAGACCCTTCAGGTGGTGCTGGTTTACAGGCCGATATCGAAGCGATTGGCCAAAGTGGTGCGCATGCAGCCATTGCGTGTACAGCACTCACTGTTCAAAACTCGCAACAAGTGTTTGGTTTTGAAGCGACGTCAAAAGAATTGCTGTTAGCTCAGGCGCACGCTGTTGTCGGTGATTTACCGATTAAAACCGTAAAGTCTGGCATGTTAGGCACCACAGATAATATTGCAGCACTAGCTGAATTTCTACGTGAACATCCTGAGTACCAGTATGTGCTCGACCCTGTTTTAGTAGCGAACAGTGGAGGTTCACTGGGCGATCAAGCAACCTTGGTCAAAGCTTTTGTTGAACTGATCCCATTAGCAGACATTATTACTCCAAATACAGTTGAATTACGGGCGTTAACGGGTCTCGATGACTTAGATGCCGCAACGCAAAAGTTGTTTGAAATGGGCGCCAAAGCGGTACTGGTCAAAGGTGGTCATGAAGACACACCAGACTATATTCGCAATGCTCTGTTTGTGAATGGCGAGCTCATTTCTGAAACTCGCTGCCCGCGTTTAGCAGGCGAATATCACGGTTCAGGTTGTTCGCTGGCGAGTTTTATTGCCGGTCGTTTGGCACAAGGTGACAGTGTTAAAGTCGCAGTACATCATGCCGAAACATGGCTCTTTGGCGTATTAAAACAGGCAGAAACACCTGTTGAAGGCGGTCAGAAAATTCCAAAGCGTTTCTAAGTAGAAAACCCTGTATATGCAGGGTTTTGTTTAACGGTCTTGATGGCGTTGTTTTAAATGTGCCACATGCTCACGATTGGTTTTCCATGACTTTTCTAGCACTTCTTTTTCGATCCGAAGCTGAATCCGTTTTAGTTTCATCGCTGGAATCACTTCTGTATTAAAGGTCTTTATATAGTCGACCCATGCTTTACCTCTAAATACCGTACTGGGCATCGCAGTTTTGAACTCACATTCAGGCATGAACACCACCGCAGAATGGATATACTCTACATCGACAATATCTTGCAACACACTGTGCAGTACTTTGACGTGTTTATAGTTTTGATGTAGCGGATTTTGAAATTTAAAGCTCTTTTTATAAATTTTCTGAGTCCACATCTTTTGACGTTCACCACCAAAAATCCAACCCTTGTAGTTTTTGGTTTCAATTACAAAAACACCAAAGGGACTTAATACAATATGGTCAATTTGCGTCGTTCCACCCTGCTCATCAGGCAAAGTCACATCGTTGATTAGACTATAACGCTCATCCAAATATAATTTCACATGCGCTTGAACCGCGAATTCCCCAAACTTTCCTTTCAGATAGGGCTTAAACACTTTTAAAAGGCCAATCCCAAACAAGATCAGTAGCATCCACCATAGCTCTGAAAATACATTCCCCACAATTTGACTCATCATATTATTCATCGTTATTTGAGTTAGAGACACGATTCTTCAAAAGAAGATAGATTAAAACATAAGATTCTGATTTTTAAATTATTAAAATAAAAAAACAAGCTTAAAAACTCCGAAAAACAAGCTTAATTCGCAATTTTCTCAAGCCTTAATAAAATATCTTTATTGTCCAGACCGCCTGCGAAACCAACCAATTTTCCATTCGCCCCCACCACCCGATGACACGGTGCAATAATTGAAATCGGATTTTTGCCATTGGCTGCACCCACTGCACGAACAGCTTTGACATTGCCAATCTGTAGCGCAATATCTTTATAGCTTCGGGTTTCACCAAACGGAATTTGCAGTAAAGCCTGCCAAACTTGCTTCTGAAAATCTGTCCCAGCAAAATCCAAAGGCAAATCAAAACTTTGACGCTTTGCCGAAAAATATTCGCTCAACTGTCGTTCCGTTTCCAACAAAATCGGATGCTGATTCTGTTCAACCAACTCAGCTAAGCGTACCCGTTTTGGGTTTTCATTTTCCCACAATACGGCAACCAAGGCTTGATCATGTGCCACCAGTCTCAGTACCCCGACAGGAGATGGCATATATTTAAAAAATAAGCGCATGCTTCACCACAAAAATTGTCTATGTATGCAACATTATGACGATGAAAGTTTCATCAGTACAAGTCCAGAAATGATTAAAACCGCTGCGAGCATCCGCATGGCATTGGCAGGTTCGCCCAAAATCAAAATTCCAACCAAAAATGAACCAATCGCGCCAATCCCAGTCCAAACGGTATAGGCTGTGCCCAAAGGTAAGGTCTTCATGGCATAAGACAGCAGCGCAAAACTGGCCACCATAAATACGAGGGTTAAAATACTCGGTGTCAATTTGGTAAAACCATCCGATACTTTCATCGCATAGGCCCAAACCACTTCGAGCAAACCTGCAACAATTAAAATCACCCATGCCATACGCCACACACCTTTTACCGAAACCAGAAACAACAAAGCTTCAAACGAAGGATCGCTTGAAGCTCGACAGATTTAAATGAATTTAGCTTGATGAGAGTTTCATCAAAATTAGGCCTGATACAATCAGCACCGCAGCAAACATCCGCATAGCCGTTGCGGGTTCACCTAAAATAAAAATCCCCACCAAGAAAGACCCTATCGCACCAATTCCAGTCCAAATGGTATACGCGGTCCCTAGCGGCAATGTTCTCATTGCATAAGCCAGTAAACCAAAACTTAAAATCATGAACACAATGGTGATGATGCTGGGTGTGAGTTTGCTAAACCCTTCGGACAGCTTCATTGAATATGCCCAAACGATTTCAAACAGACCCGCAAAGATAAGAAAAACCCAAGCCATACTACCAACTCCACTTCACTAGAGTCAGGTCGTCCTGACGAATTTTCTCAATATGAGGGAGGTCGTTCCTCCTGAATATGCCTTAAATTATAGCAAAATACGCACCAAAATGAGCTATTTTTACACTTAAAAATCATTAAAGTGTAAAAGGAGTGATCTAAACCAGCAGATCACCCCTCTTTCAGCACAAATCTAGTGCAATCTCAGGTATTCACTTTAAACCTAAACGTTCGACTCAAAACTTAAAGCGAATACCCATTCCATACTGCCAACCTTTCTCTTCGTCACTTTCAACTTGCCAGGCCGTCGCGTCATTGCCTTTGCTATATTCATAGGCAATGTCCACATAAGGCATGACTTTTTTACTGATCTCATAACGCGTCTCAAGACCGACGGCTGCACTACTGAGACCTGATTTTTTAGCATATTTAGAGTCATCACTAAAAATAATGTTCAGATCTAAATAAGGTTTAAAGATCAGCTTTTGAGTCAATAACAAATCCCGCTCAGTTTCCAAACTAAATGCGGCATAGTTGTCTGCACCAGCATACACATAGGCATCGGTTTCAAAGAAATACGGCGCTAAACCATGTAAGCCAAGCACCCCATCCACTTTTTCTTCCGTATCCCAGTCATGCTGTTCACGCTCCACTTTTTCAACTCGGTAACGTGCACCCGCCTGTACATCCCAAAAGTCTGAAATCATACGGCTATACAACAGTTTGGCATCATACTCAGCCTTATGCGATTCCTGCTTATCTGCATGTACTTTGATAAACAGCTTATTTTCATCTGTCCCGATACGGGTTTCAAACTCAGACTTTAAACCACTATCACCGTCTTCATTCAGCAACCATTTGTTATCAACGGTAGTGACCGCATAAATTTGTGCACCGTGCTCTTTGCGGTGATCATGCGTATGTGCGGTTAAATCATGATTTATCTGCTTCCCATGTTGTGCACTAGACTGCGGAGCAACTTGAGTTGGAATGGTCATCGCCTGATGCTGTGCATGTTGTGACATCACAGACTCAGTGGTCATGGACATATTTGCATTTGCTTCAGCAGGCATATCATGCCCTTCATGCGCCATAACCGCAGCACTCATCAACATTAAAGAACTGCTCAATATGCTTTTAGAAAAAAGATTAATGGTGCGCATGATGATCTCCTTTCTGAGCCTTCGACTGCTTACTTGGTTGAGTTTGAGCTTGCTTCTCCGATGAAGGCTGACCCACCGCATTTTTCTGTTTCAGCATCTGAGCATGCTCATCGGCACTATGCTGATGATGCTCATGCGCCATTTCTTTGGACTGTGCTTGGCTTGTTGATTTGGCTTCTTGTTTTTCATGCTGTGCATGAGATTCAGCAGCCATAGCAACCGAACTAAACAAGGCAACAATAGCTAAAGCAAATCCTGAAAAAAGATTAGTGATGCGCATGTTCATCTCCTTTTGGCTCAGCTTGAGCTGCTGTTTTTTGTCCTTGAATTGGGGTGGTGGACACTTGAGCATCACTGACATTGGCCACTATCAATTTATTCATCATGCCTGAGCTCATGTGGTAAAGCAGATGACAGTGAATAGCCCATTCGCCTAACTCATCTGCGGTCAGTAAAGCGGTCACTGTTTTGCCTGGCGGTACAATCAACGTGTGCTTATTCGGCATATCAACGGCAGCTTGCCCATTTTCAAGTTGCATAAACATCCCGTGCAAATGCATCGGATGCGCCATCATACTGTCATTGATAAATTTGATCCTAATACGCTCGCCGTACTTCACTTTCAACGGTTCAGCGTCGCTAAATTTTTTCCCGTTGATGGTCCACAAATAGCGCTCCATGGTTCCGCCCAAACGAATCACCAACTCGCTCGTCGCCTCACGGGTATCTTTTTGAGGTTCTAAAGATTTGAGATCACTATATTGCAGCGCTTTATCACCTTTAGGGGTAGAAGCATTGGCCCACCCATAGACAGGTGTAACTACTTTCTGTACCGAACTTGTTTTCGTGTTGTGTTGAGCGTGATCCATATTCGCCATTGCGTCATGGTTCATTTTGGAGTGATCCATTTCAGGCATCGCTTCATGATTCATTTCAGACATCGCTTCAGGATTCATCTTTGAATGATCCATCTCCAGCATAGCTTCAGGGTTCATTTTGGAATGATCCATTTCAGGCATCGCTTCAGGGTTCATTTTGGAATGATCCATTTCAGACATTGCCGTATGGTTCATCTTTGAATGATCCATACCTGAATGTTCTGAGCCGTGCCCCATATCTTCCATAGTCAACAATGAACGTGGACGGGGTGCAGGCATATCTATGCCCTTGGTCATTGGGGTCAACTCATTGTGCAAAGTTCCAATGGCATAGCCTGAACGGTCAATCGACTCTGCTTCAATTTGGTAATGCCCTGCTTTCGGCTCCACAATCACATCATAAGTTTCGGCCGTTCCAATCCGAAACTCATCCACAGGAACGGGTTTAACAGGCTGACCATCTGCACTGACTACCGTCATTTTTAGATTAGGAATACGTACATCAAAAAATGACATGGCTGAGGCATTGATAAAACGTAAACGAACTTTTTCATTTGGCTTAAACATACCTGTCCAGTTCTGTTCAGGGGTTTTGCCATTGATGAGGAAGGTGTAGCCCGTGACATCGGACAAATCCGTTTTCAACATGCGCATTTGATTCCACATCGAACGGTCTTTCCATGCAGCTTTTAAACCATCACGTTGCGCTTGCTTCCAAGTATCACCTAAGGTTTCGCGTTGATTTTGATAATACTCGGCAGAAATTTTCAGATTCTTCTGAATTTGTTCACTGCTCTGTTCATGGAAATCTGATAGCATCACCACATAGTCACGCTCGGCTTTTTCATGCTGCGCTAAAGGCTTTTTGTCTTTAGGATAAATGACCAATGCGCCATACAGCCCATCTTGTTCTTGTCCCTTCGAGTGTGCGTGGTACCAATAAGTTCCACTCTGGCGAACTTTGAACTTATAGACAAATTCGCTTTTCGGCTGAATGCCGTTAAACCCATTAAAACCCGGAACACCATCCATCAACCCAGGCAAAAGCAAACCATGCCAATGGATTGATGAGTCTTGATTTTTTAGGTTATTTTTGACGCGAATGACTGCATCATCACCCTCCTCAAACTCAAGCAAAGGCGCTGGAAACTGCCCATTGACACTAATCCGCTTGAGCGACTTTCCCGTTAAGTTAACGGGGCTTTCATCAATCACCAATTGGTACTCTTTGACTGCGGCAAAGCTCCAAGATGATGACATCAGACACACCCCAAGGATGAGGCTTTGTTTAAATTGAATAGACATGACTAAATCCTAATAATTTTAAAAATAAAGTTTTAAAAATCAGGATTAGGCTTTAGGAGGACGTAGAATTTCTTGCCAATAGCCCACTAAATGTTGAGCGTGATAGCGAAAATGCGGGGTTGATTGTGCTAAAGCAGCTTCAAGCTGAACCAATACGAGGGGTTCAACATCTAAAAGCGTCAGCGTGGTTTGGCAGTGATACTGTGCACACTCCTGACACTGAACTTGCTTGCTTTGCATAATATCCGACACATGACAGTTGCTCTTCGCTGCCATATCGGCTTGAGCCATATGCATTTGATGTCCAGAGGCTGGACTCGATGATTTCGCTTGATGGCAGTCTGGCATGGTTTGCATGCCTGTTGCATGCGCTGAACTTTGCTCACTGGTTGCAGCCTGCATACTGAGTTGCATCATTTGATGCATCGGCGCCGCCGAAGCTTGGGCAATACCACTCCACCCCATTACCAAGGTAATGAGTAAAACAAACCAAGAATGTGACTTGAGCAATGAACGCACAATCAATCCTATTTAGTCAGTGAATGGAAGGTGGTATCTAAGCACGATCAAATGTTTATCGCCAGTAAATGGCTTACATTTTTTAGCTGATTCCTTACAGGATAAGCAAAGAATGGCTTATACACAAGATTATAAATTTAAATTCAATGACTGTGAGGGTTTAGTCTCCCAGCAGACTTAAACAAGAAAGTTATTTTTTAAACAGTGCCATTTTTAAGCAAAGTTGAATAAAGCATCAGTGAAAATCAACTATTCAAGACATAAGAAAGGACTCAAATGAGTCCTTTTTATACATTTAATGTCTAAATACTAAACCATTGCTGTGTAAACGTTTGAATATTAATCAAGTTATCCACGTGGTTATCAACACAGATATCCACCAGCTTACCCACAAAGTTATCCACAACCCATTATGTATTTATACCTGTGAGCTTAAACCTTTACCGCACCGACTTTTGCAAGCTCTGAGCGCATATCATCAATCACAGCTTTATAATCTGGTTTTCCAAAAATAGCTGAACCAGCAACAAACATATCTGCACCTGCTTCCGCAATCTCACGAATATTTGCAGGCGACACACCACCATCGACTTCTAAGCGAATATCACGACCTGAAGTATCAATAATTTTACGTGCTTCACGGAGTTTGTCTAAAGTCATCGGAATAAATTTTTGACCGCCGAAACCCGGGTTCACACTCATCAACAAAATTTGATCGACTTTATCCAGTACATAATCTAAATAATGGAGCGGTGTTGCTGGGTTAAAGACCAAACCTGCTTTTGCGCCACCAGATTTAATCAACTGTAAAGAACGGTCGATATGATCAGTAGCTTCTGGGTGAAAAGTAATAATGTCCGCACCAGCTTCCAAGAAGTCACCAATCATACGATCGACAGGTTTGACCATCAAATGCACATCAATCGGAGCTTTGATGCCGTAATTCTTGAGGGCCTTACAGATACCCGCACCAAAAGTCAGGTTTGGCACATAGTGGTTATCCATCACATCGAAGTGAACCACATCTGCACCTGCTGCAAGTACATGTTCAACATCTTCACCTAAACGAGCAAAGTCAGCAGATAGAATAGATGGTGCGATTAAATAAGGCTTGGACATGCGTGTACCTGGCTTATACAAAAGGGAATAGAGGTATTATAGCAAATTCAGCTTTTGAACTGCAGACTTGTCAAAAAAGAAAGCCCCAAGCTTTCTAAATTTGCAACATAGCGTTGCAACATTCAACTTTCCATTTGCGATGAAACTGCTATGTTGATAGATCAATCAACGAGGTAAATATGAAAAGTACAGCAGATATTGTCACGACAGATGCAGCTCGAATTGCAAAACGACTGGTGAATCACTGGAAACACAAATTTGATATTGAACAAGAAGCAACGACATTTGGTATTATCATGCCTGAAGCACGCGTGTTATTAAGCCCTCAAGCCGAGCATTTACATGTCAGCATTGAGGCCAGTGAAGATAAACTGAGTCACTTAGAACACGTCGTCTTAGATCATCTGATTCGTATGGGGCAACAACCACTTACAGCCACGTGGACACAAGTTTAAGTAAGTGGCTAAATTGAATCTGTTTAATCAACGTTGTTGCTGTTGATTAAACTGACGAATAGCTGCGATACGCTCTTGAGTCGCTGGATGACTTTGGAAAAATGAACCAATGCCACCGTCCTCCTCCTTCTCAGACTTCTCTTGTGGCTGTTTTTCTTCTTCTTCGTCACGTGCTTCGGCTTCCATACGCGCTAAAAAGTTTGCCAAATGTAAGCTGGAAATATGATTTTTATCCAGCACTTGCATAGCATATAGGTCAGCATCACTTTCAAAATTGCGTGAATAACTTGCACCCACCAAAGCCACAGGCAAAGTTGTAAATAAGGCCGAACTGTCTCCCGTCACCGCAATCAACAGCGCACTAAAACCTAAACTAGATAATGCTTGTTGTAGACTATGTCGCTCAACCAAATGCCCTTGCTCATGCGCTAAAACACCAATAATTTCATGATCATCTTTGGCTAAATTAACCAGTTCATCGGTCAAAATAATCGTATTGTTTGGAATAGCTAAAGCATTGGCTCCAATTTTTCCACCTGAACGAAATAAGACTTTGGCAGGCCGACCATTGGCAACAAGATCCTGATAGCTTTTTATGATTTGTTTTTGACGTAATACGGGTACAGTCGAAGGTGCCGTCATATTGAATACTTGTTCTTGTGCTTCATCTCCCAGTTGATAAATAGTGTCCTCAGGCAGTTTCATCGCGACATAATGCGCCGCACTGGGAATACCCCATCTTAAAATGGCAAAGATGAAAGCGGCAACAAAAACCACACTAAATAAGATGAGACTTGGGGAGCGTTCTAATTTCCAAATCGAATGTTGCACATGCTTTTTGTTCAACTCAAACCACTCTGGTAGTGCCTGCGGAAATTCAATCCGTGCATCATCTTTCAACTCAATCACAGGTTGTATCTGCCCCAATGCCCCAATCAACTGCATATCGGCATAATAATAACGGCGCTGCTGCTGGTTATAACAAATCAACACTGTTTCGCGGTCAATTGGAGAAATCGTCGCGGGATACGGTTTTGAGATTTGTCCATCGTAAAAGGTGATATCTTGTTCCTGCATTTAAGCCTCGTTACAACGAAATGTCGATGTCAAAAATATCACTCAGTTCTTCAGCAATGGCATTCGGGTCATCTTGAGCCAAATTGTACATACGATCTGGATCATTTTTTAGGGTTAAAGTTAATGACTCAATTTGATACTGATATAAACGTACCGCAGCCCATGCCGATAACAAACCAAGCGAGAGAATTTTTAAAATCCAGTTGGTCATTACGATCCATGCATAATGCATCTGACCACAGTCCGTTTGGAAAGGACTACGCCCCAAAGTGGCTTTATTCCATGTGGTAATAAAAATTCGCGCCATCATCAGCGGCCAAATCATAAAAGCAGCAATCATATAAATCGCTGCCACGATGATCCCAAACTGGGTTGGAGAACTGCTCCCCACTTGAAGGGTGAAGGCAACGAATAATCCTAAAACAAAGACGATTCCAATAAACAAAAACACCGGGACATACATGGCACGCATATAGTCAGGCCAATCGGCATGTAGCTCAAAACGTAACTGCCCCAGTTGTAAATTATCCATCGTGTATTTTTTAAAATACCAAAACAGCACTGGGAAAAAGATCCCGAGGGTAAAGATGTAAATCAAAATGCCTTTCAGCGCCAAGATATAGGCTTCTTTGGTTGTGCCTGTAAAATAAAAGCGGCTATTGCCAAATTTACTGTTTCTGGCACGAAAGCGAATAGTGGAACGTAGCAACCATGGCACCAATAAAAAAATCAGAACAAAACCAATCAGCGCTGCAGTCAGTGAAACCTTAGCCAAAGCTGAAGCACCAAAGTACACGCCCAATGCAATAATTCGACCAATTAAAATCCGTGTCGGTACTCCAGTAAAATCAAACTTACGCGCATAAAATACAGTGTTGCCATAAAAATAGCGTAAGCGTCTAACCTTTGCCCAAGGTGCATATAAACTGAAGGTCACAATCGTGAGTAGAATATTCACAATCCAAATGCCAAAGTACTCTCTAGCATTACCTTTGAACTGGAAACGAAAGGTCTGACCTAAGTATGTATTAGGTTCATCCGCCGGGACGACTGGCGGAGGTGGCCAACTTGCTTCAAAAGAAGCCTCTACAGGTGGCAATGATGCCTCAGAGTTTTGCATGTATACCCTATCTATTATTTTACTGTTTTATTTTTTAAGCACATCAATCAATCACCCAATCATGTTAATGCCAGTATTGGATGATTTCTAGTCAAAAATTAAGAATAAATATTACAAATCAATATTTAAGATTCAAGCTGTACCGCGTGAAACTGTAAATGGTCATCAATAAAACTTTGAATAAAGTAATAACCATGGTCATAGCCTGCATGTTCCCGTAGGGTCAATGTCTGACCCACAGCCTGACAGGCTTGCTGAAATAATGCAGGATTGAGCTGGCTATAAAACTGATCATTCAAACCCTGATCAATTAAAATATCGGCAAATTGAACAGTTTTTGTTTGTACTAAAGCAGTTGCATCATGGTTTAGCCACTCAGCTTGATCTGAACCTAAATAGTTTGAAAATGCTTTCTCGCCCCAAGGACATTGGCTAGGTGCACAAATCGGGGCAAAAGCAGACACAGACTTAAATTTCTCAGGATATTTCAAGGCCAAGGTTAAAGCACCATGCCCGCCCATGCTGTGCCCAAAAATACCGATACGCTCAGCTTGTACGGCAAACTGCTGAATCACGAGATCATACAGTTCTTCAGCGACATAGCTTTCCATCTGGAAATGCTCAGCCCACGGCGCTTGGATTGCATTGATATAAAAACCTGCCCCTTGCCCAATATCCCAATGATCACCTTGCGCAACCTGTTCTCCACGGGGTGAAGTATCAGGCGTTACCAAAATCAGACCTAGCTGTGCTGCTAAACGCTGTGCATGCGCTTTAATGGCAAAAGTTTCTTCGGTACAGGTTAATCCCGCTAAGTAAAATAAGGCTGGACACGCTTGCCCTGCTAACGCTTGGGCAGGTAAATAAATACCAAACTTGCTCTCACCTTGGAGGCTGATGGAATTAAATCGGTAAATACGCTGTTCACCATCAAAACTACGGTTAGATTGTACTAATTCCATCAAGGTTCCTTTTTAGATCCAAATTAAGGGGTTGCAACAGCTTTAGGTGGGAACAAGCGCTGTTCAAGTTGAGGAAGCATCAGCTCCATATTTTTACCCATCGACCATTGTGGTTCTGACGGTTCAAAACCTTGTGCTGTTTCCCATTGGCTCACGGTTTTTTGTGCTTGGCTAAACGCCGTTTCTATGCTGTTTTGCTCACGCATCGCCTGATCAAAGAACGCCCGACCAAAATAAGTATAATCGGCTTCATTGGTACATCCAAAAGACTGACGATCTGCTGCCGATGCGGTAATGATCAAAGTATTGTCATTTTGCAATGCAGGCACAAAACTACCTGAAAAACACGATGAAATCACGATCACACGCCAGCGAATACCCGATGCATCTAAAGTTTCACGTAACCATTTCGGATCGACCTGCGTTAAGTCTAAAGGTGCATTTTCCATTTCGAACTGGTTCGGTAAACCATGCGAGGTCATGTATAAAAATAACACATCACTTTCGCGGTTCATCTGCTGTCCCATACGGCGCAGCGCCATTTCAATACTGTGTTTAGAGGCTATCGGAATTTCTGTCCGTGTTGCAGGGTTATTCACCAGCATCATCGAACGACCCAACGTACCAAAACGGGTATCGAATTGTTCTTTAATTCGCTCGACTTCCGAACGAAATACATCTTGATAACTCGCTCCTGCCACCCCAAGGAAGTACCAATGTGACTGTGCAAATTCGCCATATTGCACAGATTCAAGTGCTTTATTCAGTAAGCGACTTTGTGCATAGAAAGCATCTTCTGCAAAGGTTGGTGGCGTTTCTTCTACCTTCCAAATCGGCTGACTGGTCACTGACATTTGCCAAACCACAAGGGTAAACAGCGTGGCCAAGACAATCAGAGCACGCTCCCACCATGGCCATTTCAGCTCACGGGAAAACACCCACACCACAGCCAAACTCTGCCAGACAAACAGCACCATGAACACATTCGGCAGATAGTCGTAGAAGAAATAAGGCAAGACATCAATCATGCCCAAATATTGGATAAAACTTTGTAATAACGCGATATGCGTATCCAGCACCAACCAAAGGAGTGCTGGTACCAACATCAAACGTGGATTATTCACCCGTTGAGACAGAAAAATCCCAACAATCAGGGCAATAAAGGGCCAAAGCGCATAACTGACCAAACCTTGCGGGTTAAAGTCACCAATCTCTCCTGCACTCAACCAGCTAAATAAAGTATTGGCTGAGCCGCCTAAAATCCCCCAAAAAATGAGCTGCATAATCGAAGGATGGACAATTTGCAAAGAGCGTCGTGAACCTAGAAACAACCACATCCCCGCAGTTTGGTTGCTTTTAAAATCATGCCAAAAGTTGATGGAAGGTTTGAAGTCGATCATAAGATTCTAATTAAATTGTGACTTGCGTAGGGACACACTAAGTTTATGCTTGATCAGCATTTTATCAATGATGTTTTTAACTATATAACAAATCTTTGCATACTTTTGAAGCAATCTTCCACTTCAGTCTAAGCGTTCATGCTGAAAATAGGCATCAAAACGGCATGCATCCCCCAGCCACTGATGAGTGGTTTCTTGATTTGCCAAAAATACGGCCAAGCGCGGACGTTTGACCACCACCCGTTTTGCCACTTTTTGTGCCAAGCCAAGCAGATGATCACCCAAATCCATTTCGCCATCTTCTGGCAATAACATATGTAAAAGCTGCATTTGCTTTTTCACTTGCGCCTGTTTTTTCACTGCTTGCTGATTTTGATCCCGTTGCGGAAACATCGGGTCCAGATAAACCACATCAACCGTATTGCCCTGTTCTGCTTGTTGCTGCAAATACTGCGCTGAATCTGAAAAAACCAAGTCAATTCGACTCACCACAGAGTTTAAAAATGCATCCTGCAAAGCCTGTTCCTTACTTGACTCTAGCAAGGTGAATAAAATGGGATGGCGTTCTACCAAAGTGACATTGGCCCCCAAATATGCCATGAGCAATGAATCATGCCCAAGCCCTGCCGTTGCATCAATCAGTTTCGGTTTTTCAGTCAAGTGGCAAGCACGCGCAATCATTTCAGACTTCAACGATGCACGTTTTAAGCGTGGAACTTCTGCTTTCCAATCCGGTTGCATTTTCATACCATTGGCACAAAGCCAAAGCCCATCGGCATCGGCACACAACCCCAGTTCAGGGTGAAAACGGAAAAAACGTGCATTTAACTTCTCGGCGACTTCGATGCTGACATCTACACCACGAGAAAAAAGCACAGCAACATAGTGCTGTGCTTTTTCTAAATGCTCTTGTTCCACATATAAGCGCATTGGGCTTACCATAACTTCCAACCTGTAAAGGCAAACAATAGAATCACTAAGCCTGAAGCGATGCGATACCATGCAAAAATCATGAAATCACGCTTCGCCACATAAGCAACTAAAGCACGAATCAGCAGTAAAGCTGAGACAAAAGAAACAATAATGCCTGTTGCCAATACGATCCAATCTTGTTGTCCATCAAACACATGCGCACTTTGGTACAAATCTAAAAGACCCGCACCAATAATTACTGGAATACCCAAGAAGAATGAAAACTCAGTCGCTGCTTTACGCGATACACCTAAGAACATCGCGCCAATAATAGTTGCCCCCGAACGTGATGTGCCCGGAATTAAAGACAGCACTTGAATCAGACCAATCCACATCGCATCTTTCACACTCAGGTCTTCAACTTCATGCACGCGCTCTTGTGGCGGATGCTTTTCAATCCAAATAATAATCAAACCACCCACAATCAAACCGATGGCAATGGCAATATCATTAAATAGAAGCTCTTTGACCGTCTGACCTAAGGTCAAACCAATCAGCACAATAGGAATCGACGCTAAAATGAGTCCAACTCCGAGACGACGACCTTGGGGCTCGCCACTAAAAATGCCCGTTGCCGCCCCCCACAAACGTGCCCAATATTCATAAATAACGGCTGCAATTGCCCCCATTTGAATGGCAATCACAAAGACATCACTTTTTTCTTTGGTCCAGAAATTCATGAGTTCAGAAGCTAAAATTAAATGTCCTGTACTTGAAATGGGCAAAAACTCGGTAATACCTTCAACAATACCCATAATTGCTGCTTTGAGCAGCAGTAAAAGATCCATAAAAAAACCCTAATTATGCTTTACCCTGTTCTGGGATTTTTTTCCAAGCGTTATCACGCAAATAGACTGGAAGTGCCAATTCAGCACTGACCCATTGTTGTTGCTGTGCAAACTTGCGTGCAATTGTGGCAATATCTTGCGCACTTGCGCTGATATCTTTGTATTGTATTTGTGATGGGTCAATTAAGGTTGCGCCTGAACCGACTAAAGTAAAGCGAGCATAGGCCGTCGCATCAGCATAGTTTAAAAGTTGCTCTTCATTGGTCGCTTGCATGATGCCGTCTGCATCTAATTGAAAACTTGCAATATAGACCTCACTCATTCGCGCATCTAAAACTGCTGTTACTTCCATTAACCCATGTACACGATGAGCAGCTTGAGCCAGAGCCTGTAAAGTTGAGACTGGAACCACAGGTAAATCATTTGACCATGCCAAAGCTTGAGTCACTGCGGCATTAATACGAACGCCACTAAAAGAACCGGGACCACGGCTAAAAGCGATACAAGATAAATCTTCTGTCTTTAAACCCAACTGTTGAAAACCTAGCTCAATCATTGGAAGAATCGTTTGCGTTTGTGCTTTTGCGCGCGTATCCAATTGGAAAAAAAGTTCTTGATTTTCATCTACAATAGAGACGGAACACTGCTCATTTGCAGATTCCAATGCCAGCACTTTCATGCACAACCTTAATGATTTAATCTATAAAAACGTGGCTATGATACTCCACTCAAAAGCACTAGGCGAGTTGTTCTCAAAGTAGATATAAAAAAGCCTAGACAAATCTAGGCTATATTTTAAAAAGCAGATTTATAAATGTGCAGGCTCTAAGTCCATAAACTGTTTAAAGTGTTCAGCATAGTGCAAGGCACTCATTTTTAATCTGGCTGCCGCTGCTTCATCCAAAGTTTTGACGACTTTACCGGGTGAACCCATGACTAGGGAATTATCTGGAATGACTTTACCCTCAGGAATCAGTGCATTCGCGCCAATAATACAATTTTTTCCAATCACGGCATTGTTTAAAACCACCGCATTAATCCCAATCAGACTGTTATCCCCCACGGTGCAACCATGCAACATAGCTTGATGCCCAATGGTGACATAATGACCAATATTCATTTCAATTCCAGCATCGGTATGTAAAACTGCATTTTCCTGAACATTGGTAAAGTCACCCAAACGAATACTACAATTGTCTGCACGTACGACTGCTCCAAACCAAATACTGACCTGCCGTCCCAATTGAACTTGGCCAATCACTGTGGCATTTTCAGCAACCCAACCATCCCAAGGTTGATACGTGGCTTGCGGTGCATGATCTTTAAATTTGTACAGCATATCTCTTCCTTAAAATATTAAACTTACTTGGGCAACCGAAATGTCGGTGAATTGACTAAAAATGGCCATTCTTTATGGTAGTCCAAACCATATTGAAACAATGCAACTAGCATGCGCGCAGTGAGTCCCCACACAATTTCATTTTCCACCCGCATACTGGGGAAATAGAGCGACTGATGAGCAAAGCGAACTTCATAAGGCACCGCAGGTACTTCCATCAGTTGTTTTAACGAGGCAAAAAAAATACGATCAATTTCTGTCGGTTGAGCCACCAGTTCAACTTCAGGTGGAATCAGGCCAACTACGGGTTTAACAAGCATGCCATTACGGGCTTTTTGCATCGGCAAATCACCTAATAACTGTACATCAAAAGGATTCAATGCCGTTTCTTCATAGGCTTCACGTAAGGCGACGACAATATTACTGGTATCTTGAGGGTCTCTTTTCCCCCCTGGAAAAGAGACCTCTCCAGCATGATTAGATAAATAAGCTGAGCGACGAGTCAGTAGAACTTTGGGATTTGCTTCATTGGTGATCGCGATTAACACAGCTGCATCTGCCGATTTAATTTTTCTTGAAAACCGTAATTGTTGTTGCAATATGTGTGTTAATGAGTGTTCATCCATTCCACGTCATCTCTAATCTTTCTTTTTTTCATCATAGCTGAATTTCATACTGAAAAAAGAGAAATGATGCCAAAATTTAATTTTTCAGTTATGCTGAGTCTGAACTTTATCATTGATGATGAATATGGACTTTTGTAGCAATTGTGGGCAGAAAACAACAGAACAAATCCCTCTTGGTGACCATCAATTGCGTCGTGTTTGCACCTCATGTAACGCTATTCATTATGTTAATCCTAAAGTGATTTGTGGTGCACTTGCACTTTGGGAAAATAAAGTCTTATTATGCCGTCGTGCCATTGAACCACGTTATGGTTTATGGACCTTACCCGCAGGTTATATGGAATTGTTTGAAACCATGGAGCAAGGCGCTGCACGTGAAACGCGAGAAGAAGCTGAAGCTGAGGTAGAAATCGAACAATTGTATTGTATGTACAATATTCCACGTATTGGTCAAATTTACGTTTTATTTAAAGCCAATTTAGTAGATGGTAAATTTGGTGCAGGCGAAGAAAGTATTGAATGCCGTTTATTCGAAGAACATGAAATACCATGGTCAGAGCTAGCTTTTCCTAGTGTTGAACATACATTACGCCATTATTTTGCTGACCGTAAAAGTAATCTCTTTACGATGCATCTTGAAACACTGGGCACACGTTTAGACCATACAGGTTAATGCTCATAGAAATAAAAAAGCCCATCAATGATGGGCTTTCATCTTTATGCTGGGTTATTTCTGTAAGACACGATAACAATCTGCTATCTCAATAGAAACATCACCTTCACGGAAAGCTGCTGCTGCGCGATTGGCAATATTATTTTTCTCATAATACGCATTTAAATACGATTTGTAGATATTGGTCCATTTCACACCCGCACCACCAAAATCACTAAGTGAAATATAAGCACTTTCATTGGCATTTGCAGAGAGTAAATTCGCCAAATTAATACGTGCCCCACCACTCACTGTAGAGCTTTGTTTCCCATTACTATCTACGTCAGTAACAATATTCGTATTTACACCAATAGCCACACCATCAATGCTTTCAAATGTTGGATTTGCCAATAGAATTCGGAACGTTACGGCTTTATTTGTTGTATCGGTTGCCCCTAATGTCCCAATCCGATATTGCACTTGATTGGTACCAGTCATCAGCGTTTCACTTGTGCTGGTCAGTGGTGTGCAAGCTGTTGCCTTATTGGTATTGGACTGCATATCGGTACGAATATCTCCCGACTCATCAATTGCAATTCCTAAAGTCACTTTTTCACTCGAATCTTTGCCAGTAAACATCAAATTAGCATAAAGTGGGAAAATATATTTCTGACCAGATTCAACATTATTTTTAGACTTAAAAACATCATTATCTAAATAGCCAATCGGGAAAATCTTAAATACATCAAAGGACCCCTTAAAAGTATCCGTACCATAATTTTGTTGCCATAAACCATAAGAAGATGGGCTACCTGTTGTCGACTTCGTAAGTTGCTTGTAGAAACTCTCTGTTCCAGCAATCATATAATCGTTAAAAAGCTTGCCCTGATTAATGGTAAAGTCACTAGAATCTGGGTCACTCAAATTAAATTTAAAGGGTTGTTGAATACTTTTAGTCAACGGGCTAATCCACGATGTTTGCGCCAATGCATTCATTTTGACTGGTTCAATATTTTTCAGTAAATCAACAGTGACACTCGTTGCCAAATCGCTCCCTAGTTGTTGTTTTAATGGACCACGCCACTGTACCCCTGAGCCAAAAGTATAACCTTGCCGATCCGTTAAGATTAAAAAACTACCAATTAAATGACGAAGGTTGGCGGGATTACTTTTACAGTCAGTAGCATTACAGCCATATAAGCCTTGCGGTAAGCCAATCCCTGTACTTTCAGACAATGCATTTGTAAAGATTGGAAAGTCGGCTTGATAAGTCGCTGAATTATTCATCAGAACCAATGTTTGCACCACTTTAAAAGCATCATCATTACTAATTTGACTGACATCTATCCATGGCTTAATTTTATCTGCATAGGCTCCTGACACATAATCATCTGCAGAAATAGAAGCCAAAAGTTTAGAAAGCTCTTCTTTCTTAGCAGTTGGGATACTAAAAGGTTGCACATCTCCAGCTACCCCTGCACTACGCTCTATTCCAAGTGCCTGAAAAATTTTTGCTAAAGACATCGCAATTTGTACAGTTTTATCTGCCGGACTTAAACTCGCTGCTGCTACACCACTATTGATAGCTTTTGCCATATTTAAAATACTGAGACGGGGAAGAGCCGCTGAAACAGTACTTACATTACCAATCTCAGACAAGGGAACTGTACCAAGTTCAACTTGCTTGTCTGAACTTCCTGTCAAGAAAAAATGAACTTTGTCGCCTTCAGAGCAACGCCCTGTTGCTGCATTGGTTTTCGGTTCCATGAGTGTGATATAGGTATTATCAGGATCGCTACTACAAACAAAATTGATCCCATCAATAGGATAGTCTAAAGCAAACTCAACACAATTTTTGTCCTGAACTAAGCAACTGCCATTAACAGAATTCACGTGGTTTGGCTCTGATTTCACATTTGCACTTTCACCACCACAACCCGTCAACGCAACCATCAAGATGGACAAAGTAAACGGCCATAACATTTGTTTTTTCATTTTCGTACTCTATTTATTTTTAGCGAATTGCGATGAGTTTTAACTGTCCATGATTGGTTAACACTTTATGCTCAACATCTATAGCTGAGGAAAGTGGGGTCAAAAGTAAATAATGACTTTGCTCAGGTACATGTAGAGTTCCTGCGATCATTCCATGAGATAACATTGAAGATGAGTTCTCATCGTTTTTAAATCCCCCCGCTCCCTCAATGACACAGGCCTTTTCATCTAAAAACACAGCAAAAGGCCAATAAAAGGTGGGATCATTTTGTCTTGAGGCATAAGAATTCAATTGTATATTTTGAACATTATTCTCAATTTTGATAATTTCGAACTCAAATTTTTCTTTTAACGGTTTTTTTGGCCAAACGTTAATATCATGATTAACCTGCAAAGTTTTGGCTTTCTCCACCTTCTTATCGTTAAAACAAATTTGTCCCAAACTCTCAATCGTGTCTTGTTTAGGCATTCTGTAATATGTCGATGCAAGCACAATCGGTACTAAGTTTTCTTTTTGTTTCGGTTTCAATATGGAGTTCAGAACAGACTTACTTACCCCTTTTTCTCGTTCAATAACCTGAAAACGGGTAGCTCCTGTTTTATGGTCAATGACCCCCTCAGGCATAGTATAAAAACGTTTTTTACCCTCCAAATTAAATTCACGATCTTCCAAATATTCATTTCGTACATACTCGGTACCATCCATTTGGTTAAACATTGTTGACGGTACAGGTGCCACTTCATTGGCTACCGCAGCTGTGGTATTTGCTTTGATCACAACAGGTTGAGTTATTGGTAAAGCCTCTTGCTTTGCCTTTACCAACGGGCTTTGCTCGACCCTTTTTTGCTGTCCTTGAAATTGGTTTTCATGCTGTAGCTGTTCAGCATGAGGAGGAACTGAGGGATCTACTTGTTTCACTCCAGGAACACCCTTAGCTTGGGTTACACCTGCTTTAATCGTATGTACTTGCTGTTTAATCACTTGTTGTTGAGGTTTCAATGGTACTGACTGTGGTGAAGATGTAGATAGACTAGGCTGAGGTATGACTAGATTTACCTCAGGCTTCATAACGTCTATACGTTTGGTTTCTTGCAGAGGTCGCTTCGCTTGTACCTCATTTGCTTTGCGTTGAACAACCATCGGTCTTCCATCTGGACCAATAATCGTAAAAAACTCGCCCGCAAAACCAATACTAAAAGCACAGCTCAAGATATAAAATGATGTAGACAATAAAATCCGTTTTCTTGTATTCAATGTGCTTACCACCTTGATCTATAGTTCAACCCTAAAATCGTAATGGTTGTATCTGTTTTTACATTCAAACCCGCGTATGGATTTAATAAAATATTATTCACCCCAGTCTGGTTCGCTAAACTACTGGTATTTGCTGGAATTTTATCTCGGCTTTGTAAAAATCCAATCGACAAATCCACATCGGTATCTGCATCAAACCGATAACCTACACCTAAACCAAACAAACGTGCATTATTAATAGGAACCATAGTGTTTCGCTTACCATCTGGAATTGCACTGGTGCGTGGCTCATAACCAGCGCGGAGCTTCAAACGGTCTGTAACGGAATATTCAAGCCCAATACCATAGTTCCATGGTGACTCAAACTCTAAAGGCAGTGCCAAACTATTATCTGTAATATTTGCCGAAAGCAGTTTTGCAATTTTGAGTGCTGAAACTTCGCGATCGAACTCAAACTTAAACTTATTCCATGCTCTATAATCAGTCCAACCGACATCAATATTCACTTGTAAATCAGGTAAAAGCTTATACTTAATCCCTGTTTGGAAATGTGCAGGATATTCCAACTCCATTGACACTAAACCAGACTCACTTGCTGGTATAGAGTTTGGGAAACTTAAAATTGCAGCTAAAATTTGCCCTGTCGGGGATGACATTAAACCGTTAATCAACTCACGTGGTGCTTTCGTATTTTCAATGTGATAGCGACCTTTCATCCTCATTTTGGCAGCACTCTGATAAACCACACCAAAGCTAAAGTCTTCTGTTGGCTCCCAAAGCACACCTAGGTTATAGGATGGACTCAGTGTCTGCTCAACTGAAAGATCTAATTTTCCAAAAAGCCCAAAAGGATTCATTCCCTCTTTGGCATTACACATACCCAATAATAAAATATCGGTAATCACATCTGAATTTTCTTTGAATGGTGTACATACAACATCATCTATCATTCTTAGCATCCCAATTAACTCATTGGGAAAACGCAAATCATTTTTCAATGCTAGCGCTTGATATGACATACCGATTGAACCACCAATCGAAAGTTGATCATTGATTTGATAAGCCATAGATGGAGATAAATATGTAATCCGCTCTAACGCAACCTGTTGCCCCATAAAGTTACCAGGATTGCCATCTTCAGCCCCAAAGCCTGCAATTAAAGGTGCATACATTGCGGTTGCAAATGTCATTTTGGATCCAGGAGGGGTATAGGCAATACCCGCCGTAGGGGCAGCAACTGGCATACCTTTACCTAAGTCCACCATTTTCTTTAAGCCTGGGACATATAGGCTTGGGTATTCAACATCTCCTCGAACTGGGCCTTTAAAATCAGTACAAATATCAGCATCAACCTCAGGTCCATCGTTACAGACCATTGGGTCATCAGAATAACCAAAAACGTTATAACCAGCTGGAACAGTAAATTCTCGCTCGATATTAAAATCAGCAACAATTCCTTGTACATCTGTCTGCAAGCCTTCAATCTTGGTTAAGGCTGCTGGGTTAAAATGAATCGCACTGATTCCAGGAGGATCAGCAGTCACAGCATTCCCCATGGACAAAGAGCGAATATCAACTGATAGGTTTTGCCCTAAAGCGGCAAAGGTAACACTAGAATAGCCCGTTAATAATATGGCAGACACCAAAGGGCTAAGTCGAAGATTGTTCATACGACTGCCCTTTTATTTAAGCTTTTTTCCAAAACCAAGAATATCTAACGGGAAAGATAAACCGAGTGATACATCAGGTGCATCTTCGGTCAAACCTAGACCGACCGTGCCATTCACAATTGTTTCAGGTGAAACACGTACACCAAGTGAAATAGCAAACGTTGAACTGGTTTGATCTGCTGGGGAATAACTTTCACCAGAGCTATACTTAAACTCCGCACCCGTATTGAAACTCTGTTGGTAGGACATCGTCATTGATACATCGTAGTTAAACGAGTAAGCAAAACCTACGGCAAAACCACCACTAATTCCAGGTTCAAATTCTTCAATCACGCGGCTACCACGGCGCTGATCTAAACCAGACTCTTTAAAACCATAGTTAGCAGAAACGGAGGCAAACAACACCACAGGATCTATATACTTACGTGTACTTGCTCCAACACCTGCCGAATAATATCCTTTACCCGTTGCTAAGTCTGAAGTGGCATTAATTTCATAAGGACTATCGCCTGTTTTAGTCGAAATATTACCGAATAAAATCAAAGGTAGACGACCAGCTTTAAGTGGGAAGGGTTCCCAACGAGCACCAAAAGAAATATCCCCTAGCCCAGCCGTAGAGGTATCTTTTAATAAATCTGTTTTAGCAACCAAAGGCAATGAAGCCGTTAAGGTTAAGTTATCTCTCAAACCATATTGGGCTGTGAAGGTATTGGTCAAACTATGAGTTGCATTTTCTTGGACACGAAGCTGATAAAGCTGTCCTTGTGCCATTTCCAGATCGAGTTGAGTATCTCGGTAGTAGGTATAATCAATGTCGTAATAAGATGAAATTTCACCTTGTTTAATCAATGAATATTGACGTTCATTAGAAGTAAATACTTCTTGAAGATTCGTCTCTTTGGTTGCATCTCCTTCCTGTTGTTGTAAAGCAGAAGAAGCTGCTTGCTCATTACTGCCACTCTGAGTAACCACTTGTGCTTCAGATACAGTAGTATCTTGAGGCTGAGCAGTCGCTTGTTCTACTGCAACATTCTCATTGACAGCTTCATAGCCCCCCAAAGTTGGTTCTTCTGCTGCATAAGCCACCCCAAGAATCATCTGCACACTTACTGCGAGCAGTGTCTTATTCATCCATTTATTCATCATTGTCCCTTTACCTACCACCAATTGTTCTTGTTTTAATTTTTTTCACACTTTATTTGTTTTTGTAATAAAGCCTGAGAAAATTATATGTCGGCTGTCCATAGTATTCCGACTCTTTATTTTTATTGCGCTCTAGGCGAATTGTTGAGGCCCGATCAGCTATTTTTTCCATATAATGTTGAGGGTATTGGATATCGACCAATGCATAACGATTGACAGTAGCATCATCGACATGTCGCATATCAGCCTCTTGTAAAGCCAACATATTTTTTCGTTTCTCAGGGGCTACATTAATTAAAAACAGTGTGTTGTTTTCCCAAATATCCTTAAAACGCTGCTCATCAAAACTAATGTTTCCCAGTGCAGGATCAGCAACATACACACGACCATCTTTATAGCCCTTATACACCACGAAGTGCTTAAAACCGGCATAAGAAATTGGAACAATTGCGGGTTGACCCTGTTTAATCAGATCCTCAAACTCCCCTTTATATCCTCCACTTTCTAGACCAAGTGCGGTCACAAAACGCTTCATATCCAATAAAGAAAAACTACGACGTTCAATGATGCGCTCATACTCCCCATAGCGAAGCAAGCCATCCATAGTTTGCTGTTCTGTAAGTTGAGCACCGACATAACCATTAATGAGTGTCGTCAGTGCAGCTGAACCACAACTATAGTCATAGGCTTGACGAACAATGCCTCGAAATTGGTCTTCGACAGCAGGATTAATTAAGACTGGTTCATGGTGCATTCTTGTAAAAGATGCATTCCGAGAATCTAGAACTTCAGTATAGTAAACCGCTTCCGCAGGTTTCTTCTTTATATCAAAGGCTTCGGTGGCAAAGTAATACATCATTGCTGAGCCCAATGCGATCTCTAACATAGCTTTTACTTTTTTTAATAATTTAGGCATCCCGCCCATTTTTTGTTTTTTAGAGTTAATACTCTATATCCATACATTCAAGAAGATACTGCGTTTTCTTAAAAAAAAATAGTCTTTTTTGTATTTTTTATGAATATATTTTAGAAAAAAAGCGCGTGAATTCACGCGCTTTTTTTAGTTCTAAGCTTAGTGCCCAGAAATAGTAATCACAGCACCTGGCATATATACACCAGCAGCAGGACTAAAATATGTTTGCATACCTTGAACTTCTACATCACCCATTGACGCAGCACTACGGCTACCTAAATGCACACCTTTAACATAAGTATCGTGCGCACCGCTTGTGCTAATCATACGAATATAGCCCTTATTCGCACCTTCTTCACCAATCACGCTAATTTTTTGATTTAGCGTTAAATCAAGAGAATTAGCATCTGCAACTTTAATACTTTCAACAAAGATTTCACCTGCAGCACGTGTTGCTGTTTTTGTTGAGTTATCTAAGATACCCAAGTCTTTAATTTCTAAACCACCCACCATCGTTGCGTTCAATTGGATCATTGCGCCTTGCGGTGCAGCACCCAATTGGATATTTGCGGACATTGGACCCGTTTTAAGTGATAAGCCACTTAAGATTGGGTTTACAGTACCTGTACCACCACGACGGATAGATGTTGCCCCTGTTGTTGGTATATCAGCTGAAGCCACGACACCAATTTGACCAATTTTAATATCTAAACCAGAAACTTGAGCTGCAACGTTAATAAATGCATTACCGCCGTTTGCATCAGAGTCAATTTGCAGATCAGCCAAGTTACGAGAAGGCAGTAAGTATGCTCCCGCGTTGTCATAGTTTGCACCGATAATAATACCGTGATTTTCTAGCACATCACCCGCTTTACCATTTCCTTGAATCACAATAGCACCAGCTTTGGCAGTACCGCCATTTGCAACTGCTAGACCATCATTATCGTGGACAAAGACTTTACCAATTTCGATTTTAGAAATACCGATGCCGATATTTAAACCATCTTGACCTGTAGCGGCACTGAGCGAAGCGTCATCCATTGCTTGCATTGCCATTGCATTTGCACTGATTGCCATTGAAGAAACTAAAGCAAGTTTAGTAATAATTTTCATCTTGTTCCTCTCCTAAGAGCTTTATTTTTGTGATACCAGTCACTCGATGTTAATTACTGTTTTTTTTATTTTGACCCAGTATCAACATCTATCCTTGAGTGACCTAACTGCCAGAACTAAGTTATATGTGCGTGCTTTTTTGATCAACTGCTGTTGGTCGTAATCCCCAGCTTACCGATAAACGGTATTTACGCTGTGCACATACTCACAATGCGGTAAAATAGCCTGAATTTTTTGACTCTATTTGCGTTAGCATGACTCTAAACCCATCATTTAAAAAGACAATCTGTGATTCTAGCATTTCAGTATCAAGACTATTGCATGCCTTGAATGAACTCACGCAGTTAGTCTATTTACAAAATGTAGATGCACCTGTCATTGCTTTCCTGCCTGAGCGTTATCAAGTTTTTCAGGAAAAACAGCACTTTTTCTTTCAACGCACGCAGGATTTTGGTTACATCCGTGATGACAAAGAAATAGACATTTCCAGCAATATTCAGCCAAGCTTAGAACAAAAAGAAGAGTCTTTTCGTGGTGGACTCATTGGATTCGTCAGTTATGACTATGCCGCCCAGCAGCATGTTCAGGTTCAAATTAAGTCTCAGCCCAGTCTATTTTTAGGGTTATACAGCAGTTATCTACAATGGACTGATGCAGGCTGGCTATTTTGCAGTAGTGATCCACAAGCCGAACGCATTTATCGCAAAATTGAATCGTATTTATTACAGCCAGCTACCTTAACCCATCCACTCCAACTCGAGTCGATCTGCCAAGCACGCTGGACTGAAACCCAATACAAGCAAGCCTTTCAGCAAGTACAGGAATACATCAAAGCTGGGGATTGTTATCAAATCAATCTCACACAAGAGTTCACTGCCAAGGCACATGGTCAACTCCTAAGTGCAGTCGAGGCATTTTGGCAATTGACCGATGCACCTTACTCGGGCTATCTCCGTATCGATGATTTTGAACTCTTAAGTTGTTCGCCCGAGTTGTTTATTGATTTTCAAGCTCATCGAAAAATCATTACCAAGCCGATTAAAGGCACCATGCCGCGCCATGCAGATCCAGTCTTGGATGGACAATCTAAACAACGCTTAATGGCTTCGGAAAAAGACCAAGCTGAAAATGTGATGATTGTCGACCTCCTACGTAATGATTTAAGTGTTTATGCGGAAACAGGCTCAGTCAAAACACCTAAACTGTTTAATATTGAAAGCTTTAATCAAGTTCATCATATGGTCAGCAAAGTCGAAGCAACTCTTAAAGCAGAAGTTCATCCCTTTCATGTACTGCTCTCTGCACTACCTGGCGGGTCTATTACAGGCGCGCCTAAAATTCGAGCGATGCAGATTATTGAAGAACTCGAAGGTGCGCCACGTGGCGCATACTGTGGCTCAATGGGTTATTTTAATTTCGATGGTACAGGCTCTTGGAACATTCTGATTCGCTCAATCCAAAAATTCCAAGATGAGATTTCACTTTGGGCTGGTGGTGGAATTACCACTGCATCAGAGTGCGAGGCTGAATACCAAGAATGCTTTGACAAAATCTCAGCACTTCTCAATTTACTCAATACCTTTGTGCAAACGGACACTGAATAGTTACCAAAATAAAAAAGTGAACCTTCACATCAATGAACGTTCACTTTTTAGCAGTTAAAGCCTTTGAAGTTTATTTTAAAATATCATTTTTCAATGTATCGACTAAGCGTTGATTTTGCTCATCAGTTCCAACCGTGATACGTAAAAACTGGTTAATACGCGGTTTATTGAAATAACGTACAATAATGCCTTGTTCGCGTAATTCAGCCGCTAATTCACCTGCATCTTTGCTAGGCAATGAGGCAAAGATAAAGTTGGCACTCGATGGCAAAACATTAAAGCCCAGCGCGGTCAATTGTTCAACCAATCGTTCACGGCTCTTTATTACTTTTTGATTTTGTGCTTCGAAATAAGCTTGATCTTCAAATGATGCAACCGCAGCGGCAATCGCAAAACGGTCCATCGGGTAAGAGTTAAAGCTATTTTTCACCGCCTCTAAGGCAGCAATCAAATGTGGCTGAGCAATCGCAAAACCTACACGTAAACCTGCCAATGAACGAGATTTAGACGTGGTTTGACACACCACCAAATTCTCATATTTTTCCACCAAACTGACCGCAGACTCTGCACCAAAATCCACATAAGCTTCATCAATCACCACGACTGAATTTGGATTGGCCTGAAGTACTGCTTCTATTGCAACTAAACCAATATCAATACTGGTTGGCGCATTCGGATTGGTGATAATAATGCCACCATTGGCTTGCTTATAGTCATCCACCACGATTTCAAAGTCATCATTAAGTGGCAAAATTTTGGTTTTGACTCCAAAAAATTGGCTATAAACAGGATAAAAACTATAAGTAATATCTGGATAAAGTACAGGCAGCTCTTGCACAAAAAAAGCTTTAAAAATATGCGCTAAGACCTCATCTGAACCATTGCCGACAAAGACATTTTCAACGGCAACATGTTGTTGTTTCGCAATCGCCTGCTTTAACGCAGAAGCATCTGGATCTGGATATAAACGCAGTACATCTGCAGAATTTGCCAAGACCGCTTGAACTGCTTCCACTACTTTTGGTGAAGGTGGATATGGGTTTTCGTTGGTATTGAGCTTCAATAAGTTTTGAATTTTCGGTTGTTCACCTGGCACGTACGGTTCTAATTCGCGTACTTCAGGGCTCCAAAAACGCATTTGTTCTGTAGTAATGTTAGACATTGTCTATCTCATTTATGCACTCAACTTACTTTTCTGTAAGCCCTTTCCTTCTAGGAGAGGATTTGGGAAAGGTTTATGATGTCCCAAACTGAATTAAATATTTTCCCCTCTCCTAACCTCTCCCATAGGGAGAGGAACATTCATTACTGAACACATGAGGGATCTAAATTTATATTATTGATAACGATAACGTGCTGAACGCGCATGCGCATCTAAGTTTTCTTGTTGCGCTAAGATATCCGCAGTTTTCGCCAAAGTTTTCACACCTTGCTCAGAGCACATAATCAAACTTGAACGCTTTTGGAAATCATAGACACCCAGCGGCGAGGAAAAGCGTGCTGTACCTGAAGTTGGCAAAACGTGGTTTGGCCCTGCACAATAGTCACCAATCGCTTCTGGGGTATAACGCCCCATGAAGATTGCGCCTGCATGGCGAATATCTTCGGCCATTTCCTGCGCTTCGTCTAGGCAAAGCTCTAAATGCTCAGGCGCCACTTGATTAATCAGTTCAACAGCTTCGGCACGGTCTTTCACAAGCACCAATGCACCACGGTTGGCGATCGAAGTACGTGCAATCTCCGCTTTAGGTAAAGCTTGTAAATGTGCTTCAATCGCTTGTTCTACGTCATTTAACAACTGTGCATCTGGCGTGATAAATACAGCTTGCGCCACAGTATCGTGCTCAGCTTGAGACAATAAATCCATCGCCAACCATTCTGCATTATTCACGCCTTCAGCATAGACTAAAATTTCAGACGGCCCTGCAATCATGTCGATACCGACCTGACCAAATACTGCACGCTTCGCTGCAGCCACAAAACGGTTGCCCGGCCCTGTAATTTTATCCACCGATGGAATCGTTTCTGTACCATAAGCTAATGCTGCAACTGCTTGTGCCCCACCAATAGTGAAGACACGATGCACACCAGCTAAATAAGCGGCAGCCAACACCAGCGGATTCAACTCGCCGTTTGGTGCAGGTACAACCATAATAATTTCAGGTACACCTGCGACATGTGCAGGTACAGCATTCATCAATACTGACGACGGATAAGATGCCAAACCGCCCGGTACATAAATCCCGACACGGTCGAGTGGTGTGACCTTTTGTCCGAGCGTATTGCCCAAGGCATCCACATAAGTCCAGCCTTCTTGCTTCTGTGCTTGGTGAAACTCACGAATACGATTTGCTGCAAGCTCTAAAGCTTCGCGAACTTCGCTACTCAAACCATCAAAAGCGGTTTTTAATTGTTCTTGGGTCAGTTCTAAATCTGAGAATTGATGCGCGGGATGTCGATCGAACTGTTGAGTGAGTTTAAGAACATGAGCATTACCATGCTGACGGACATCAGCGATGATTTGATCTACGGTTTTTAAAAGTTCTGGGTCACTCACGGTTTCAAAAGCCAACAAATCAGCAAAGACTTGTTTAAAGTTCTGATCTTGAGTCGATAAACGTCGCATCAATTTATCCACAATGAAAATAAACGGAAGCTTTAGTTTACCTTGTTTCCTGTATTTTGTGGGCAACAATCCTGCAGCTTAAGATAGAGTTTAATGAAAAATTACTTTTAAGCGCATCGGCAAATAAGTAGAAATCTTATTTTGAACTAGAATGATTTTAAGAATTAAAAGAATAGGTGAACGTTAATGACGATTACAGATATAGCCCAAAGCTTTTCCATCGGGCAATTCAGCCAAGTTCAGCCGTATTTTTCACAAAATATTGTATGGGAAATCATCGGCGAGCGACAACTCTCAGGCATCGACCAAGTTCTAAAACATTGCCACTCTATTGAAAATTATTTTAAGCGCATATCGCATGAGTTCCAAATCCAAGCGGTTCATCAAGTAGCTCATCATGTAATTATTCAAGGTGAAGCGCAATTCCATGATGCCAAGCAGACATCCCGAATTTCTGCTTGTGATGTCTATAACTTTGATGCTTTAAATCAACTGGTTCAAATTCAATCCTATTGTATTTCAATCCAATAAAAATATTAAAAATGAGTACGCACAAAAAAACCGCCATCATAGATAGCGGTTTCTTTAAACACAAAAGATCAACTTACTTATTCTTTAATGCTTCACGCTCAGCCACAGCTGTTTCTAACTGTGCAAGAATTGGATTTAACAATGCTTGCTTACGCTTGAAACTTGCCTTGTTCACGATCAAACGTGAAGAGACTTTACAAATTTCTTCCAAAGGTTCTAAACCATTGGCACGTAAAGTATTCCCCGTATCAACCACGTCAACAATGTAATCACCTAAACCCACCAATGGCGCAAGTTCCATTGAACCATATAACTTAATCACATCGACTTGCTCACCTAAGCTTGCATAGTACTGACGGGTTAAATTTACATATTTGGTGGCAATTTTTAAACGCCCTTTAGGACGCTCCATGCCAACTTTACCTGCGGTCATCAGTTTACATACTGCAATTTTTAGATCGAGTGGTTCATAAACGTTTTGCGCGCCATGCTCCATAAGTACGTCTTTGCCCGCAACACCGATATCAGCCGCACCATTTTCCACATAGGTAGGTACGTCAGAAGCACGTAAAATTAAAATACGGACTTGTTTATGGGTGGTGGGGAAAATTAACTTACGTGATTTATCAGGATCTTCCAGTAAGTTAATTCCAGCTGTTTCAAGTAAAGGCAGGGTTTCTTTTAAAATACGACCTTTACTCAATGCCAATGTTAAACCATGATCAAAATTGCCCATTACGTCAAAATTTGGATCATCGTTTCTCATATCGCTCATGAACTTACTCGCTTAATTTGGGCGCCTATACCTTGTAATTTCGCTTCGACATCTTCATAACCGCGATCAATATGATAGATACGATCAATCAGCGTCTCACCATCAGCAGCAAGTGCCGCCAACACCAGCGAGAAAGAAGCGCGTAAATCTGTTGCCATCACAGGTGCTGCAGAAAGTTTCTCCACACCCGTCACAACAGCATCATTACCTTCGACCTGAATATTGGCACCCATACGTGACAATTCAGGTACATGCATAAAACGGTTTTCAAAAATCGTTTCTGAAATGGTGGCAAAACCACGGCCAATGGCATTGACTGCCATAATCTGTGCTTGCATATCGGTTGGGAAGTCAGGATGTGGAAGCGTTTGGAAACTCACTGCTTTCGGGCGTTTACCCATCATATCCAGTTCAATCCAATCATCACCACGAGTCACTTCTGCGCCCATTTCTTCAAACTTTTCTAAAACTGATTCCATCAACGTTGGATCAGTATGTGTAGTTTTTACACGACCACCTGTAATGGCCGCAGCAGCCAAATATGAACCCGTTTCAATTCGGTCAGCAACTACAGCGTATTCACAGCCATGTAGTTTTTCAACGCCTGTTACCACTAAGGTATCAGTGTCTAAACCTTCAATTTTTGCACCCATCGCGATCAACATTTTCGCAAGGTCAGTAATTTCAGGTTCACGTGCCGCATTGCGAATCGTAGTCACACCATCTGCCAATGCCGCAGCCATTAAGATATTTTCGGTACCACCTACAGTCACCATATCAAAAACGACTTCGCCACCTTTCAGACGTCCATCGACTTTAGCGTGTACATAACCCGCTTCAACTTCAATTTCTGCACCTAAAGCTTCTAAAGCTTTTAAGTGTTGATCGACTGGACGCGAGCCAATCGCACAGCCCCCTGGCAAAGATACTTTTGCACTACCATAGCGCGCCACCAACGGACCAAGCACTAAAATAGATGCACGCATGGTTTTCACCAACTCATACGGTGCAAACTGATTGTCCAGTGTTGAGGTATCCGCAGTAACCGTGTCACCTTCGTAGGTCATGGTAATGCCTAGACCACCTATCAACTGCACCAAGGTATTTACATCTTTTAAATGCGGCACGTTAGTGAGCTTGGTTGGAGTTTCAGGCAAAATCATTGCTGCAAGCAACGGCAAGGCAGCATTTTTAGCACCCGAAATACGGACTTCACCTTCGAGCTTAGTGCCACCTTGAATTAAAAATTTATCCATCTAGTATTAAGCTCCGAATAAGCTTGCTTTACGCCATTCTTCTTTAGTCATTGCACGAATAGTCACCGCATGCACTTCGCCACTTGCGATATAAGAATTTAATGGTGCATAAACAGCTTGCTGACGCGCAACAGGACGCTTGCCTTCGAATTGATCATCGACAATACGTAAGTCAAACTTTCCGCCTTGCCCACTAACTGCAACCTCAGCTTCAGGAAAAGCAGCTTTTAAAATTTCAGTGAGCTGTTCACTATTCATCACAAAGACCTCTTATAGGACCAACGGTGTAAAAACCTGCCATTTTACTATAAATCTGAAAAATAAAGCATTAGACCCATACACTTTATATATAAAAAAAGAGGTTCAAAAAAACCTCTTTTTGCTTAAAAATCAAACTAAATGGCAATAGGTTGGTAAACCTGCTGCATTTTACGGTGCTTATCGAGCTGTCTTTTGAGTTTTTCTGATAATTTTTTAATCGACGTATACATATCATCTGCTGAGGCCTGAGCAAAGAATTCAATGCCCGGTAAACGGATAATTGCTTCTGCAATATGATTGCTACTGCCTTTTTTAGTATGTTTATCGACCTGATGATCCTTGGTTAATTTCACCTGCATACTGTTCACCTGATCAATATGCTTGGTCATTTCTGCAAATTTGCAGCGAATGGTATCTTCAATAGCTGGGGTAATGCTCAAATGATGTCCACGAATTGTTATTTGCATATATCTATCCCTCACCTTCATTAGGATTAATGAGGAAAAGCCAAGACGATTTAATGACTGCAAAATAACCAGTGCACATAGAAACATCAAATCATTTTAGCCATTCCTTAAAGAAAAAAGAGGTTCATTATGTTGTCATAATGAACCTCTAGAATAGTCAGATTTTAAATTTTAGATCAAGACTTTTCGTTCAGAAGATGACGGAATATGTAACGATTCACGATACTTTGCCACTGTCCGACGCGCTACATCAATCCCATCGTCTTTTAAAAGACTGGCAATTGCATTGTCAGACAAAGGTTTACGAGCATTCTCTTCCGCAATCAATTTTTTAATCTTGGCGCGAATTGCAGTTGAAGATGCTTCGCCACCTGAAGTTGTACCGACATGACTTGAAAAGAAATATTTCAACTCGAACAAGCCCCGTGGCGTCAGCATATATTTATTTGTAGTTACGCGAGAAACGGTCGATTCGTGTAATTCTACCTCTTCGGCAATATCGCGAAGGACCAAAGGCTTCATGCCTTCAGCACCAATTTCTAAAAATGCGCGTTGATGTTCAATGATACACGTCGCCACTTTCAACAAAGTCTTATGACGTTCGTCGACACTTTTAATAAAATTTTTCGCATCCAACATCTGATTACGTAAGTACTGATTATCATCACTTTGATCAGCACGTTTAATCATATTGGCATAAAAAGAGTTAATACGCAGTTTAGGCATAATGTCAGGATTCAATGCCACTTGCCATTGCTCATTTTTCTTCATGACCACGACATCAGGAATTTGATAATCCGAGTCTTTATCTTCAAATTCCAATCCTGGATGTGCTTTTAAAGTTTTTAATAAATCCACCGCACATTTTAATTGCTCTTGATTCAGCCCTGTTTGTTTAATCAGTTTAGCCAACTCATTGGTAATTAACAGCTCATAATTTTTCAGTAAAATCATGGCATCATTTCGACAAACAGTTTGTACAGGCAAGGCTTCTAACTGCACCATTAAACACTCAGCCAAATTACGAGAACCAACACCCAATGGATCTAAACGCTGAATATGTTTGAGCACAACAACGACTTCATCATCTTCCACTTCATCGTCATAATCCATACTTTCTAAAAGGTGCTGAACTGAAGTCGTAATTTCTGAAATATCGCTATCTAAAAATCCTTTATCATCTAATGAGTCAATAATGCAATAAGCAATCAACTGATCCACTTGCGAAAAATGCAAAAGATTAATTTGCTCGAGCATATGCTCTTTTAAACCCAAATGCCCTTGGCGGTTATCTTCACGCTCTTCAAATTCTGCCGCACCGAGACTTGTCGGCTGATGTGTATAAACATCATCCCAATCCGTATCGACAGGTAAATCATCAGGTAAATGGTCAGCATTCAGTTCATTGGTTAAGTCTTTCTTATCTACTTCTTGCTCTTGTACGCTAGATAAGCTTTCCATTGAAGATTGTTCTTCTACTTTTTCTAAAAGCGGGTTGCTATCGAGTTGGATCTGAATTTCTTGTTCAAGTTCAAGGCTCGACAATTGAAGCAATCGAATAGCTTGTTGTAATTGGGGGGTTAGCGACAAAGAGTTCGCAACTTTCAATCCAACAGATAACTTCATAGATCCCTACTCTTTTATACAACTTTTCTAAAGCACGCATTACAAGCAATTTTTGTGCCGTTTTATTTTTTATAGCATAAAAAATTCAAAAAACCTACAAATTTTGAGCATATTATTTTCGTAACCTGAATAACACAACATCATGCTTTACACAAATTTTTATCAATTAAGAAAAAAAATCATCCCATCCTATTTTAATAGACTCAACGCATACTTTCAGTTCGCTACAAGGGCCAATTAAATAAAAACATCATCGTCATTCAACTTAGTAAAAACCCACGTATAGATATTTTTTAAAGTGATTTACACAACTCAAAAGTATTATTAAGAACCTCAAACATAGCTGTAGAACATAATGCGTAAATTCAGCCTCCTATTTTGTAGATTGCACAATATTGAGCACAGCGAAATCCACACTGTCAAATAAAGAAAGAAGCTATGCAAGACCGCCTCGGATACGGACTTAGCACACGCGCATTAAAAAACGACGGTTTTTTCATTATTCTAGGTGCATCAATCAATATTAATTGGTTAACCGCCATCACAAAACACTCGAAATTACTGGATGCTTTAGTCATGTAGCCAAAACATACTGTGATATATCATCTGCATTGAAGCTGAACATCTTTCCTTAAACTCGCGTAAAACTATATAATTTGATTTGGAAAATATGGGCAGGATTTGGGTCAATGAAGCTACCAACAAATGCAATACTCCTAGCTATTCCGTGATCAGCTTATGTGTCCCAGTAAATATCCAATCACTAGTCTTGAGCGAAGCTAAATCCAATCAATCTAATTAAAAGCTTTATAAAATAAAAAAGCCTGAAATTCATCAAGCCCTTGTATTCACTTTCTAAAATTACAGACTTTTTAAATAGGAGGCAATTTCTAATTGTTCCGCCATTTCAGCCAGTTGTAATGCAGTATATTCACCTTTGTACTGAACATTTGCGCCTTTTTCAACCAGTAGTTTCACCACATCTAGATAGCCATTTTCAGCAGCAGCTTGAAGCGCGCTATAGCCTTCATCATCAGTAGAATTCACATCTGTACCGCTGGCAAGACTTTTTTCAACTTCTGCCAACTCACCTAAAGATGCCCAATAAACCAATTCAGGTAAATGCAGTTCATCATCGCTTTCAGGGATTGGGGAGAATGAACTAAGTTTCATTAAACCACCTCAAAATTTAATTTTAGACCGAATATATAAAAGCATATTCATTAAAGCTAATCCAATCCATGTTTAAAAACTTTCTATAAATTTAATTAAGTTAATATTAGCCATAGAGACCATCAATAACTCGAAACATCATTTTTATTTATTTTTTGATAAACCTCTTCCCGATTCACTAACCGCATAATAAAAAAAGCCCCCTAACTTAATCGTTAGGGGGCTTTTGAATAATGAGCTGGCGATGACTTACTCTCACATGGCAAACGCCACACTACCATCAGCGCTAAGAGGT
>NZ_JBIQOD010000021.1:0-54918 GCF_044130335.1 Acinetobacter halobius | reverse complement strand
CGTCAGTGATAGAAGCTGGACTCAATATACTTAACAACTCAGCACTTCGTGCTTCGTTCGTTTCCGTCTATCTCGTCGGTATGGGGTGCATTCTAGTGGATTTCTAAAGCTTTGCAAGTGCTTTTAACTGGTTGTTTTATCGGGTGTTGTATTTTTACGCACTAAAAAGATTCAAAAATATACAACAACCAACCTAACTTAATAATTTTAAAGTAGAAATATAGATTTAATATTTCTACGTTCTTTTTTCATTACTTTTGCACTGTTGCTGCTTTAATATTCACACTGAGAATTTGAACAGGTTGTTTCGGTACATCTTGGTACGGTCCTGTACGTCCTGTCGGTACTTTAGTGATCTTATCCACCACATCCATACCTTTAGTGACCTGACCAAATACCGCATAACCTGCGTTATTGGTACTTTTATCTAAAAAGTTATTATCCACTACATTAATAAAGAACTGACTGGTTGCAGAATGCGGTAGGTTGGTTCGTGCCATCGCCAAAGTGCCACGTTTATTAGATAGACCATTACTTGATTCATTTTGAATGGCTGGTCGTGTTGATTTTTCTACAAGGTCAGCAGTCATGCCACCACCTTGCACCATGAACCCCGGAATGACGCGATGAAAAATTGTGCCGTTATAAAACTTAGCTTTCGTATAGTCTTCAAAGTTTTTTGCTGAGATTGGCGCTTTATCGTTAAACAGTTCAATCTCGATGTTGCCCATTGATGTTTTCATTTCAACAATCGTGTTATTTGCCATGACCACCATACTCATACATGTAGCCGTCACTGCAACTAAACTCTTCTTTAACATTTCGTTACTCACAGCATTCAGATGTTATTAGATTTCGGTATATTAATCGTTCAGTATAAATAAAACACTACTTCTTCTAAGAAAACGAGAATAACGATGAATGAAGCTCTAATCCTTTCTCAATTGAGTCAATTTCCACCTTGGCATTTACAAGGTGAAGCTTTTATTTTGAATTATTGGATCAGTCCGCAATTTATTCGACAATATAAAGCGTTTCGTATCGCCCCTTCACCTATTGGCCGTGTGGTTCAAGTCATGCTGGTTCGTTATCATCAATCCCCTGTTGGTCCTTATGATGAACTGCTTTTACTTGATCATCCCTTACTGAGTAAACGACGTTTAAGTTCAATTCCTAAAATTTATGTATCGACACAGATTTCGGTTGAACATGGTCAACACCTTTGGGGCATTCCGAAAGAGTTCGCTCAGTTTGATTGGCATACGCAACATGAAACAACACAATGCCAACTCAGCACTCAAAACCAAACGCTACGTTTAACCTTAACTCAATGTAAAAAGGCACGTCCGTTTTATATCAATAGTCATCACATTCCACGTTCCATGCTCAAAATACAGCAAGCATGGCAAGGTCAACGTTATGAGTTTTCTCCACAGTTTCGCGCAAAGCTAATGAAACTGAAAAAATTTGAGTGGGAAAACCATACCACCCTCTTTCCAGACTTTGGTCAAGCCAAGGCACTACAAAGTTTTTATGTCCCGAGCTTTCAACTTGTTTTTCCAGAAGCCAGAGTCCGCGTCAAATAGAAAAAATTGTTCCACGTGAAACATTATTTTTTTAACATTCATGCTTTTTTATTTAGCATTCTTATCCCAGAATTTTCTAAAGTTCTTTGCCATTTCTATGGTGATTTTTTTTGCCCGACGAGAAATGATGGTGAAGTTCACAAACCCATGGGGTTGATCGAGATAATTTTGATAATGCACCTTATTGCCCTGCTGTTTTAATTTGATGGCATAAATCTCACCTTCATCATGTAATAAATCATGACCCGCTGTAATGACATAGGCAGGAGCTAAACCTTTTAGCACTCCATAGGTAGGAGAAACTAGCGGATCATCTAAAGCCACTTGATGCTGGTCAGCATAAAAAGCAGTGACTATATCGACATCTTGCCCAGTTAAGGTGAGTCCGTCTTTATATGCAAAGAATGAAGGATGGCGACTTTTGAAATCAACCACAGGATAAATTAATAATTGCGCACTTGGCGCATAAGCTTTTGCCGCGCTTCGCTGTGCCACCACTGTACTGATATTGCCACCAGCACTATCACCTGCTACTGCAATTCGATCTTTCAAAATTTTAAGTTGACGTCGGTTTTGATACACCCAAGCTAAAGCGTCTTCACAAGATTGAATCAATAACTGCGGACTAGCTTCAGGAGCTAAAGGATAATCTATGCTTAACACTTGCACTTTGCCATGGACAGCCAAAAGTCGGCACACCTCGTCATGAGTATCTAAGCTACCCACCACAAAACCACCACCATGATAAAATACCAACATGGGAAGCTTTTTATTGGGTGCAGGATGGTAGTGTCTAGCAAAAACCGTCCCACTTTGCAGGGGTAGGCGTAAATCCTCTACCAATTTGACAGTGGTCGGCTTACTGGTCAACATTTGAATTTGATGGTCGAAGAGCTTACGAGAACGGTGAAAGTCCTCAAGAATAAAACCTGATTTACCTTGTTTATATTGTGCAGCCATCAGGCATTTTATGAATGGATCCAGTTGTTCAAAAGGATAAGGATAACCTAGCGCTTTCACTAGTCCTTCTTGGGCCGTACTTGGTAAATGATCAATTGCTCGCGCAACATGACCTTGTCCTTTTTCCATCCACTTTTGTAAAGTTTTATTCAATCCAACCATGTCAATCATATCCTTTTTTTTCGTTCTTCATATTCTCTACATGATCAGTAATTATGTGACCATTCTCTTATATAAGTCTTCACATCAAGATACATAGCAATATGCCCTATACGCTAATCTTCTTTTAAGAGCTTGTCATTGACAATTTTTATGCCGATTTAGGAGTGTTTTGCTATTCCGCTTTTGTAAGGAGACTCACCATGACTAAAAAAATAATATTGCTCTCACTCGTCAGCAGCCTATTTGTTGGTTGTGTGGCGTTTCCTGATGATGGCTATTATGACGGACGCTACGGTCACCGCTATGACTATGATGATCGAGGATATGATCGCCATGATGACCGATACGAACGTGATCACCAACGCTGGGAATATCAACAACGACAAAACCGTATTGAACGCGAACGTCGCGAGGTAGATCGAAATCGCCAGAGACATACTGAATGGGAACGCCAGAACCGCGAACAAGAACGACAACGCATTGAAGCTGAGCGCAAACAGATCGCCAATCAACGTCATCAAGACTGGCAACAGAAAAAGCGTGAGCAAGAGCGTCAACGGACTGAAGATCGACGTAAACACTCCAATAACGATCGTAAGCAACGTACCGATGATCAACGCCGCGATCAAAACAAAGGTTGGGATAACTCACGTCAAGAACGAGAAAATCGTAATCGTACATCAGACTAATGCAATAGCATGGCTGAGTAGCTTGAGTGATTTACCCTCTAAAAAAGACCTTCACGGCATCCAGTGAAGGTCTTTAACAAAGCGAATGTAAGAGAACGCTCTCTTTTAAGCTTTATTGTTGTGTTATCGCAGGTGTAGATTGGATCGGTTCAACCTGAGCAGCAGGATCCGCTTGAACCTCTACTCCAGTACTTCCCTCAACGGTTGCTGTTGCATCTGGTGCAGTGGTCACTTGAGCAGACTCAGGCGCTGTAGTAGTTTCATTTGAGCTACAACCAGCTATTGCAAATGCTGAACCTAAAAGCGCTAGAGACAATAATGCAGTTTTCTTCTTTAACATCTTTTGATTTCCTTTTACGTCATACAAAATAGCAAAGCCAAACTTTGCCCTGCCTATCTTTGTTAAATCCAAAAACTTTTACACACATCTTGAGTTGTAGTTTCTACAACTCCCAGTACAACTTGTGCAATTTTTTATTAACCTATAAAAATTGAAAACAACTCAAGTCTAGATCAAAAAGATTCGTTTAACTTTCTGATTCTGCATTCATTATATCGCTTGTATTTCATATTTCGGAGCAGCAAGACATCACTGCAAGTATTCCCCTTAATTGCAGAACTATCTTATGTTGATACACGATTAAATAATGTATTTAGCCCATTTCAAACCCAAAAGTTTAATCAAAGTAATCTTCAGGACTAAAATCAAGCAAGGATTTACATATACAGATTCAGCATTTTGAGTGCGAAAAAAGCGGATTTGAAATGTTCAATATAAAAAAGCCAAGGCTTGGGGCACTTGGCAAAAGTGTTACAAATTTAGATGCAGCCACCATGCTCTACTCTCTCTCCACAGAACATGATCACTGCGAACTATGACATTATGCGGCTACACTAAAAGCAAGTAAAACAGATAAATTTTATAAAAATTATTCAATTTAACGATCAAAAGAGCTAGAACCACCCCCCTCTCAATATCGCGTTAAATGCATCATTTATTTAAAACTGAGAACTACAGCACAACATTAAATCAATTTTTGCCCAAAATGAATGAATTAATCGCTCAATCCGCTTGAATTTTTGGCTGTTGCCCCGACCTTTTGTAGTAATCCTGAATTCAATAACGCATGGCAGTTCAGATTAACCCAGTTAACACTGATGCCTGAAGGACTGTACATGTTTAAGAACCCATTTAAACGGAGTAAATCAATGGCAACTGAGCAAAATCAAGACGCTCAAGATCTAGGGCAAGAGCAAGCGGATTCACAAACAGCGCAAACTCAAGCTGAAACGGAGCAAGCTGAAGTTTCAGTTGAGGATTTACAAGCTCAAATTACCAATCTTGAAGAAAGCTTAAAGCTTGAAAAAGCACGTACTGCAAACGCTGTATACGAAGCACAAAAAAGTGTAGAGCGTATTCAACGTGAATCTGATAAGCATAAAGACACCGTGCTAGAAAAATTCGCAAAAGAGTTACTTGACTCAGTGGATAATTTAGAACGTGCCATTAGCGCATCGGGTGAAGAGAAAACACCAATGTTTGAAGGTGTGGAACTGACGTTGAAATCGTTACTCACTGCACTGGAAAAATTTGGTGTGGTCGCAGTTGATACAGCAAATGGTTTCAATGCGGATTTGCATCAAGCAGTCGGGATTGATCCAAATGCGAAAGCCAACGAGATCGGAACGGTATTGCAAAAAGGTTATACCTTAAATGGTCGTTTGCTCCGTCCAGCAATGGTCATGGTTGGCGCATAAGCCTTATAAATTCGAGAGTTTGTGAAATTTTTTCGTCATTATCACTTGAAAAAAATTGAACGGCTCTCATATCGAATAACAAGCAAAAACATTGCAAAAATTTTTGAGGAATCATCCAAATGGCTAAAATCATTGGTATTGACTTAGGTACAACAAACTCTTGCGTCGCTGTACTTGAAGGTGACAAAGTTAAAGTTATCGACAACGCTGAAGGCGCACGTACAACACCATCTATTATTGCGTATAAAGATGGCGAAATCTTGGTGGGTCAGTCTGCAAAACGTCAGGCAGTGACTAATCCGAAAAACACATTATTCGCGATCAAACGTTTGATCGGTCGTAAGTACCAAGACCAAGCGGTTCAAAAGGACATCGGTCTTGTGCCTTACAAAATCATCAAAGCAGACAATGGCGATGCTTGGGTTGATGTAAACGATAAGAAACTAGCACCTCAACAAATCTCTGCTGAAATCTTGAAAAAGATGAAGAAAACAGCCGAAGACTACTTAGGTGAAACAGTGACTGAAGCGGTAATTACCGTTCCTGCTTACTTTAACGATGCACAGCGTCAAGCAACCAAAGATGCAGGTAAAATTGCAGGTCTTGATGTTAAACGTATCATTAACGAACCAACGGCTGCTGCACTTGCGTTCGGTATGGACAAAAAAGAAGGCGACCGTAAAATTGCAGTTTACGACTTAGGTGGTGGTACTTTTGACGTATCAATCATTGAAATTGCAGACCTTGATGGCGACCAACAAATCGAAGTGTTATCAACCAATGGTGATACTTTCCTTGGCGGTGAAGACTTTGATAACGCATTAATTGAATTCTTGGTTGAAGAATTTAAGAAAGAACAAAGTGTGAACTTGAAAAATGATCCACTTGCGTTACAACGTTTGAAAGAAGCTGCTGAGAAAGCAAAAATCGAGCTTTCTTCATCAAATGCAACTGAAATTAACTTGCCGTACATCACGGCGGACGCAACTGGTCCTAAACACTTAGTGATCAATGTAACGCGTGCAAAACTTGAAGGTTTAGTGGCTGATTTGGTTGAACGTACCATCGAACCTTGCCGTATTGCACTTAAAGATGCAGGTCTTTCAACTTCTGAGATTTCTGATGTGATCTTGGTGGGTGGTCAGTCTCGTATGCCACTTGTACAACAAAAAGTACAAGAGTTCTTCGGTCGTGAGCCACGTAAAGACGTGAACCCTGACGAAGCGGTAGCAATGGGTGCTGCGATTCAAGGTGCGGTATTGTCTGGTGACAAAACTGACGTACTTCTTCTTGACGTGACACCGTTGACCCTTGGTATCGAAACCATGGGTGGCGTGTTAACAGCAATTATTGAGAAAAACACCACGATTCCTGCGAAGAAATCTCAAGTGTTCTCAACTGCTGCGGACAACCAACCTGCTGTAGACATTTCTGTGTTCCAAGGTGAACGTAAAATGGCACAGCAAAACAAATTGTTGGGTAACTTCCAATTGGGCGACATTCCACCTGCTCCACGTGGTGTGCCACAAATTGAAGTATCGTTCGACATTAACGCTGACGGTATCTTAAAAGTATCGGCTAAAGATAAGAGCACTGGCAAAGAGCAATCTATCCAGATTAAAGCAAACTCAGGTTTGTCTGATGCTGAAATCGAAGCAATGATCAAAGACGCTGAAGCAAATGCTGAAGAAGATCGTAAGTTCGAAGAACTTGCGAAAGCACGTAACGAAGCGGATGCATTGGTATCTTCTGCTCAAAAAGCAGTGAAAGACCTAGGCGAGCAAGTAACAAGCGATGAAAAAACTGCTGTTGAAACTGCAGTCGCTGAGCTTGAAACTTCGACTAAAGAAAATGATGTAGAAGACATTAAAGCGAAAACTGAAGCTTTACAAAACATCATTATGCCGATCACACAACGTGCTTATGAAGCGGCGCAAGGTCAAGGCGGTGCTGAAGGTTTCGACCCAAATGCATTCGGCGGTGACGCTGGTCAACAACAAAAAGCGGACGATGGCGTTGTAGATGCTGAGTTCACTGAAGTGAAAGATGACAAAAAATAATTTGTCTCTTTAATAAAAAACCGCGCGAAAGCGCGGTTTTTTATTACCTAAATCACGTTGTGTCGTATTCCACTTTTACATTAGCCTGATAAAAAATTTAGAACTTAACCACCCATGAAAACTTTACAGTTGGGACTCATCGTCCTCATTACAACCTTCGGTTCTGCTTGTACCACAATAAACCCCTCCGTAGAAGCAGCTAAAAACCAGCAACAGCAAGGTACGCAACGGCAGATCCAACAAGCCTTCGATCAACTCCAAACCACGGGGGTGATTGTCATTAAGGATCAACATGGCTTACACAGCTACGGCAATGACCTAAGCCGCGCTCAGACACCGTATGTGCCCGCTTCTACCTTTAAAATGCTGAATGCCTTAATCGGACTAGAGCATGACAAGGCAACCATTAACGAGGTATTTAAATGGGATGGTCAAAAGCGTAGCTTTCCTGCATGGGAAAAAGACATGACTTTAGGACAAGCCATGCAAGCATCTGCCGTTCCAGTTTATCAGGAGCTAGCACGGCGCATTGGTCTAGACCTGATGCAAAAAGAAGTGCAACGCATTGGATATGGCAATCAACAGATTGGCACCGTTGTCGATAATTTTTGGTTAGTCGGCCCACTGCAAATTACGCCTGTCCAAGAAGTCCTTTTTGTCGAAAAGCTGGCAAATAAAAAGCTTGCATTTAAACCAGAAGTGCAACAGGCGGTACAAGACATGCTACTGATTGAACAGAAACCAAATTATAAACTTTATGCAAAATCAGGTTGGGGCATGGACATAGAACCGCAAGTTGGTTGGTGGACAGGCTGGGTAGAATATCCCGATCGTGAAAAGGTCTATTTCTCTTTAAATATGCACATGAAAACGGGAATTCCAGCCAGCGTACGTGAGCAACTGGTTAAACAAAGCTTGACTACATTGGGTCTAATTTAAAGCCCTTAATCTGACGCATTTTTATTTGGCAATCATCCTTTTTAAGCTAAAGTAGTTAAAAACAACGATCTATGAATAAAATATGCGTCTCATTGTATTGTTTGCTCTACTTGGCTTTTTAGGGATGATTTTTTATCAAAATCTGCAACATCCTCAACTTCGGCTCAATCCATTGTTAGATCGCATCACCCACCCTTTCGATCAACGTATTCGCTATCGGATTGCAGAAATTGACCCTCGTTTTAACCTAAGTGAAGTAGAACTGAAACAGATCAGCCAACAAGCCACTGATATTTGGAAACAAGGTCTCGGAAAAGATTATTTTGTTTATGACCCTGATGCTCGACTCAGTATTCATCTCATTTATGATCAAAGACAAGATGAATCACTACAACGCCGTGATCAACTGTCTAAACTCACGCAAAATGAAGCCAGTATCAGCCAAAAGAATAGTGAACTCAAAGCGATGCAAGAAAATCTCGCACGTCACGAAATCGCTTTAAATATGCAACAACGCAGTCTACAAGAACTCAACCAAAACTATAACGCCATGATCCACCAGTACAATCAATATGGTGGCGTGCCTGTCGCACAACAGCCTGCGGTACAACAAAGTTTAGCGCGACTTCGTGAACAGCAAAACTTTTTAGAACAACAAATTGCAAGCTTTAACACGCGTGTTAACGAATATAATCAAAGAGTGAATGAACTCAATCGCTTAGATCAAGGCCTTAATCTTGCGATTGATCAGTTTAATCAGCGTTTTCAACCCCGGCCATTTGATAAAGGTCTGTTTAATGGGCGAGAAATTCACATTTATGAGTTCGAGTCAGATGATGACCTACGCATGACCTTGGCACATGAATTTGGTCACGCCTTAGGCATGAAACATCATAATGACCCCAAGGCACTGATGTATCCCATGTTAGAAGAACAAGATATGCAGCATTTTCGTTTACAAAGTGCCGATATTGCGTTGTTTAATGCCCGTTGAAGTGGTGGTTTACTAAAAATCCCTAGTTTTAATGGGAGTATGAAATACAATCACAGCACATCTTGACTCGGGTTCGTGTTATTGTAAATAATTGAATATCCACTAGAAGCTTTGGAGACGAATGTGAGTTACTACCATATCTTAATCGAAGTAAATGACCACATCAGTACGATTGAAGAAACTCGTGATATCGAAATCTTTGATATTGTTGAGATTCAACCTTATCTCCATTCTATTCTATTGCCCTATTTCAACGAGCAACTGTTAGAACTTGAAGATGAGAATTTAGAGTTTAAGGATATTTTACATCTGGAAGTGAAACAGACGCTTTTGCCGATCAATGATTTGATTGAAGAAGAACAGAAACTGTTACCGAGTGACACCGATGTCACGATTACTGCCTATGAAGTTTTTAATAACCGAGACTTAAGCCAAGATGTCACCACGATTATTTTTGACTTACTCGATGCAATTAAACTCGATTGAAAGCGAATGATTGCACATAAAAAAGCCCTCATCATGATGAGGGCTTTTTTAATCCGGTCAGGTTTAGATCGAGAACGATGAACCACAACCACAGGTCGTTGTTGCATTTGGGTTTTGCACGACGAAACGTGAACCTTCCAAACCTTCAATATAATCCACCACTGAACCGACCAAATATTGATAACTCAATGAGTCAACCAACATTTTCACATCACCATTGATAAATTCTGCGTCGTCTTCATTTTGGTTTTCAGCAAAGTTAAAACCATAAGAAAAACCTGAACACCCACCGCCCGTAACATATACACGGAGCATTAAATCTTGATTCCCTTCACTGTCACGTAATTGACGTACTTTATTTGCGGCATTGTCGCTTAGTTCAAGTGCTTGGGCATTCATCTTAGATTCCTCAGTTCGGTTCAGCTGTCTTTCAAATCAAAAAGACCATATTTCGAGTATAGCATACTCAATATATGGTCCCTATTTGAATATTTAAAGTCAAATCAGACTAATTTTATCAAGATTGTTTGTAATTCTCATCTTGTAAGCCACATTCAAAGTTTTTCGCTGCTTGCTTACAACGGAATTGCCATAACAGTTTCATCATTCGCTTATCGTAAATACCGCGGTTGGTGAGATCAATCCGTGCTTCACGCATCATCTTTTGATAGCCAGGTTGATCGGCTGCAGGCACCTGCATCCAATATTTTTGTGGGATTTCGGCTTTCATTTTACCCAAAATACCAAATGCACGCGGTAACTGTCCTTTGACCCATTCCCGTGATTTTTGTCCATAACCTGCAGGGAATTTATCCGGGCGAATAATGATATTCCCTGTGACCTGTAAAATCGGATAATTCACAATCGCCCCTTTCGTTCCTAAACCTTTATGTAATTCCAAAGGTTTAAACACGGCAGCAGGTGCACCAATAATATCAACCTGACCATTATTAAACTTAGCCCCAAAGTTAGTGACATCAGCACTGACAGCTTGTGCACCAATTTGTTGAACCATGACTTTTTGTGCTTGATCATAGTCTAAAACCGCAATTTTCTTGCCTGCGGCTTTCGCTACGGTATTGATGCTACGGTCATTCACCAATAAAAAAGCGTCTCCAACGGGGATCACACCTGCGACCTCGTACTTACCATTGACCATATATTTAGCAAAAGCTGGGCTGGCCAAGCCTTGCATGACTTTTACTGCTAAATTGAGATCGGGAATCGCACCAATCGCGTCGAGTGAACCTGTAAACGCATTAAATTGACGCCCACGCATACCTGTGACACTAATGGCATCACATTTTCCTGCTTTAAAATCCTCAGCAATCACAGCTTCGTTTTGGCCTACACGCAGTTCAATATCCGCCCCCCAGTTTTTAGCCGCCAACTGATAATCTTTCATCAAGCTATAGACATCACCATTTTTTCCGACCAAGTCGAAGACACAAACCACTTGTTTGGCCTGTGCCATCGCTGTTGCAGAAATGACTAATGTCCCAACACTGAGGCTTTTCATCCACTGTTTCATACATCTTCCTTTAGACTTATTGTTGTTTATTGTGATGAGCCATTCACTTGTGCTCTTTGTTATTTTTTGATGCCTCGAATGAAACTTCACTCGGTTCACAACCACTCATTTCCTACACGCTATACAAATTAGCTGCGTCAAAACCATTTAAATCTGTCGATTAAAAACAAAAAAGAAAGCTCAATTTAAACTGAGCTTTCTTAGAACACATTGGGAAAATTATTCACCGCCCAGTGAGCATTCAAAGTTGGCTTTATCCACCGAGCAACGGGCTTTTTTCAAGACTGACATCATCGCTGGGTCATAAATGCCTCGTTTGGTCATATCCATCCGGCCATCACGCAACATTTTTTGATATTTGGTTTTGTCTTCTGCGCTGAGATTCATTTTGTATTTTGCAGGAATGCCTGCTTCTAAACGGCCTATCATCGCGATGCTTTTCGGTAGGTTTTTCACAAACCAATCTCGCGATTTTTGCCCAAAGCCTGCGGGAAATTGATCTGGGCGAATCACAAAATCAGCGGTCACTTGTAGTACAGGGAAGTTAAACATGGCACCATTTGTGCCTAAACCTTTATAAATTTCTAGGGGTTTATAAGCATAAGCAGGTGCGCCGACCATATCGACTTGACCATTATTAAACTTTGCCACAAAGTTAGACACATCGGAAATCACTGCTTGCGCACCGACGCGTTGTACCATGATTTTTTGCGCATCGTCATAGCCCAAAACCGCAAACTTTTTGCCCGCCGCTTTTTCAATGGAATTAATGCTTTTATCTCGTACAAAAATAAAAGCCGAACCTAAAGGTGCAATCCCAGCCACTTCGTATTTTTTACCTCCAAGATTGGTCACCATTTTTGCCGCATTACGTTGATCCAATGCAAAAGTAATCGCACGTTGTGCAATGGCATTGCTTGGAGCACCACCCAATGCATCAATAGAACCGACAAATTTATTGTACTGGCGCGCACGCATAGCGGTCATAAACACGCCATCACACTTACCTGCTTTAAAATCGTTGTCGGCAACGGCTTCATCTTGACGAGGGATTAAATTAATTTCAGCCCCCCAGCCTTTTGCAGCTAGAGCCCATTCTTGCGCCATTTGATAGGACTCACCTGATTTGCCAAGCAAGTCAAATACACAGATGTCCACTTTAGCCGCTTGTGCCGTCGACGCCACACCCAAAGCAGAAAAAGCAGCGAGTGCGAGGGTTAGTTTTTTCATTCTTATGTCCTTGTTCATTTTGTTGTTTGACAGGTGTCCATACACATGCAAAATATTAAGCAAGTTAAAATTAAAAAAATAGAGCATTTACTCAAAAATCACTGTCAATTGGGCAAATTTTTTTGCTTTTCTCAATCTCTTATTTTCGGATGATTTATAAACTACTTTAAATTCATCATTTTAGAATAAAAACCAGTATCATCCGCTTTACATGAATAATGCTTAATATTACAAAGAAATACAGCTTTTCGCCTTATTCACCACCCAATGAACATTCAAAGTTGGTGCGTTCAACCGTACAACGGGCTTTTTTCAGCACGCGCATCATGCCTGGGTCATAGACTCCTTGTTTGGTTAAATCAATGCGCCCTTCGCGTAGCATACGCTGATATTTTTCTTTATCTTCTTTACTCAGTTGCATTTTGATTTTGCTTGGAATGGCAGCTTCTAGTCGCTGCACCATGGCAAAGGATTGCGGGATTTTTTGTAAAAACCATTGCCGCGATTGCACGCCAAATTGAGCAGGAAAACGCTCGGGTCTGACAATTAAATCTGCAGTGACATTAACTACAGGAAAGTTAAGCATGGCCCCTTTAGAGCCTAGACCTTTTTCAATTTCTAGTGGTTTGTAGGCATAAGCAGGTGCGGCAACCACATCCACTTCACCTGTATTAAACTTTTTTATAAAGTTGGAGATATCCGACATCACAGGAACAGCGCCTACCCGCTCTACCATCACCCGTTGTGCACGGTCATAATGCAGGATGGCAAATTTTTTACCTTGCGCTTTCTCAATAGTGTTCAAACTTCGGTCTTTGACAAAAATATAAGCTGAACCAATTAAGCCAATGCCTGCCACTTCATAGTTTTCCCCTTGTAATGTGGTGGTCATGCGTTTGGTATTTCTAGGATCGAGTACATATTCCACGGCCTTTTGTGCAATTTTATTGCTCGGCACTCCGCCTAAGGCATCAATCGAACCGGCGAACTTGTTATAGGTGCGCGCGCGCATTGAGGTCATATACACCGCATCGCATTTATCATTTTGAAAGGCCTTATCGGCCAAGTCTTCGTCCTGAAACGAAATCAACTGTACCTGTGCGCCCCATTTTTTACTGACCAAAGCCCATTCTTCTAAGAATTTATAAGATTCACCTGCTTTACCCAGTAGGTCAAACACACAGACTTGTTGCTTCGCCTGCACCATACTGGAGAAAGCGCACAGTGCGAGTGTCGATAAAATAAAAATTCCTTTTCTTTTCATTATTATCCCTTCATGTTTTTTGTTTTACTGGGGAAATATATCTGTGTGCTATTTCTCAATATAGGTCAAAAAAGGTCAACTTTTAGCTTTCCGACCAAAGGTCAAAGGGTTTCATCCTCCCCTTAAAAGTAACTATTCAAGATTTCAGTTCAGATAAATTTTGAATGTTTAGTCTTTTGCTGACGCATCCATTAGAATAGGCGCACCTTTTTCTGATATTTGATAGTTCCATGATTCAGCTTGATCAAGTTTCATTGCGCCGTGGTGGACGAGTGTTATTTCAAAAAGCCTCCATGCAAATCCATCCGGGTTGGAAAGTTGGTCTCACCGGTGTCAATGGTGCTGGAAAATCAACTCTGTTTGCTGCGCTCTTAGGCTCAATCGGTCCTGATGATGGCACCCTAAGCCGCCCTGCTGTATGGACAGTGGCGCACATGGCGCAGGAAGTAAAAGCCTTAGATATGGCTGCGATTGATTTCGTCCTGACCGGTGATGAAGAGTATTGGAACATTCAACAACAGCTTAACCATCCTGAACAGTTAACTGACACTGAACTGGCTGATTTACATGGCCGATTCGATGAAATTAACGGTTATTCGGCACCTGCTAAAGCCGCTCAGCTTATGGCGGGTCTGGGTTTTATGGAACATCAAAACCAACTTTTGGTTTCGAGTTTCTCTGGTGGATGGCGGATGCGTTTAAACTTAGCGCGTACCCTAATGAGCCGTTCGGATCTATTATTACTCGATGAACCGACCAACCACTTAGATCTCGATGCTATTTTATGGTTAGAAGATTGGTTAAATGCCTATACGGGTACCCTGATTTTAATTTCGCATGACCGCGATTTCTTAGATGCCATTACCAACCGTATTTTGCATATCGAAAATCAAGAACTCACCCTCTATAGCGGCAACTATTCTACCTTTGAAACCACTCGTGCAGAACGTTTGGCACAACAACAACAAGCCTATGAAAAGCAGCTCGAAACACGGGCACATATTCAAAAATATATTGATCGCTTTAAAGCCCAAGCCACTAAAGCGCGTCAGGCACAAAGCCGAATTAAACAACTGGAACGGATGCAGTTACTTGCCCCTGCGCATGTCGATACCCCGTTTACCTTTAGCTTCCGTGAACCCACCAAAATGAGTTCGCCACTGCTCACTCTAGAGCAGGCTGATATTGGTTATGGCGATAAACTGATTGCCACCAATATCAACCTACAAATCACCCCGACGAGCCGAATTGGCTTATTGGGGATGAATGGTGCAGGTAAATCAACCTTAATCAAATCTTTGGTCGGTGATTTACCTTTACTCGCAGGACAACGCAAAGCTTCCGAACTGCTGAATATTGGCTATTTTGCACAGCATCAAATGGATTCACTAGATGAATCGGCTAGCCCAATGCTGCAATTGGCACGAATTGCAGATAAAAAAATCAGTGAAGCGACCTTACGTGCCTTTTTAGGCAGTTTCGGCTTTAGTGGCGAACGAATGGATACCCCTTGTGAGAGCTTTTCAGGTGGTGAACGTGCGCGTTTGGCATTGGCTTTAATCGTGTGGTTACGTCCCAATGTCTTGATTCTAGACGAACCGACCAACCATTTAGACTTAGATATGCGCCATGCCCTGACCATGGCTTTACAAGACTATGAAGGTGCAGTGGTCTTGGTTTCACACGAACGCCAACTGATTGCCAGTGTGTGCGATGACCTCATTTTAGTCCACGCTGGAAAATCCATAGAATTTGAAGGCGATCTTCACGATTATGCCAACTGGTTACGTCAAGCGCGCCTAGAGATGATTAAACAAGGTGGACAAATAGCACCTGTGGTGTCTAAAGTCAGTGAGCAAAAAACGCTCATTTCCAAAGTGGATAAAGAAGCGCAGCGTAAATTGGCTGCACAGCGCCGTGAACAAACGCGCCCGATTCGTAAAAATATCGAAAAATGTGAAAGCCTGCTGGCAAAGCACCAGCCACGCTTAGTCGACATTGAAAGTTTACTCGGTGATGCTGGCCTATATGACGCTGCACGCAAAGATGAACTCATGAAACTGATGAATGAGCAAACCGAACTTAAAAACCAAGTCAATGAAGCTGAAGAACAAATGCTAGAGCTGATGATGGAACTTGAAGAGCTCGAAAGTTCATTCGAAGACTAAAACATTCTATCTAACACAACTACTACTGCCCGTGATGCACAAGCATCGCGGGTTTTTTATGCTTTTTCGTTTTTATCGGCGGACTTTGGCTGAATGTTTTTCAAACACTCTCCAAACTGACCTCCTTGATATAAAAATCAATCCAGCTTCCCATCAAGAAAATTATATATTTTAAATAAAACATATACTTATAAAAAATAATAACTATTGTTTAGATATTTTTAAAAAGCAATTTTTCAATTATTTAATTCTGCTAAATTAATGGAATATTCAATCATGTAAACTCAAATAAACTTAATTATGCGTGTCCAAAGCACAATTTTCTGTAGCAAAACATCTCGGCCACTAAACAACAGCAACATTTCAAATTATTCAAAAACAGTTTGTTTTGAATTTAAAAGGACAAGGTAAACAGGAAAGCGGTTTTTAAATTCAAAAAATATCACAACTTTTAAATTTAGATTCTTCAGATCACATCCATTGTGGATAAAATTATACGTATTTTGACACCTAATATAAAGCGTATTTATATTTTGTCCACAGCTTGGTGATGCTTATTTATTCGATTCTTTTAGCTAAAGTTAACCCTTTTTCGCCGTTTTTCTTTAATTTAAAATGGCTCTTTTCGCCTTTAAAAAACGTAATTCTTGTATTTTCCAACCCCGATCGAAGATCCATGTTTCTTGGATTTGTTGGCGATTTTCAACCAAACCAATCAAAACCTGACAGCGTGTTTGGTCTCGGTTAAACTCAAATTCTTCAAATTCGACATCAGGTTTTTGAGGTTTCCAAACCCCATTTTTCACCGCATGTGCGATCTTTTCATAGCGTGTATAGTTGCTTTCTACACGATCGGCTTGCTCATAGACCACTTTAAAATGCTCATCTTCATATTGAGCTAAAACTTCATAATTACCGGTGAAAAATGCATTCACCCAAATGTCACGTACTTGTTCTAGTTGGTTATCCATCATAATGACCTCACATTTTGCACTGTGCAAAAAGACTTGATACTTACATCATGACATCGCTATAAGTCAGTTTAATAACATTGTACATTGCTTATATTTTATTCAAAAGCATAAAAAATGCTGTAAAAAAAAGCACTCTAACGAGTGCTTTTTTCTATGTATTTTGTAAAGCGTTTAAGCATCAATATCCGCATTCAGTGCATTCTCTTCAATAAATGCACGACGTGGTTCCACGTCATCACCCATCAAACAAGAGAACATACGATCAGCCTCAATCGCATCCTCAATCGTCACTTGCAGCATGTTGCGGTTTTCAGGATCCATTGTTGTTTCCCAAAGCTGATCCGCATTCATCTCACCCAAGCCTTTATAGCGCTGAATCATCATACCGCGACGTGAATCAGACAAAATATGCTGCCAAACTTGATGGAAATTGGTGACTGCAATTTTACGATCACCTTTTTGCAGGTAAGCACCGTCTTCAAGCAGCGTGAACCAGCTCTTAGAGTTTTTCAGCAAGCGTGCATATTCACCTGAACCCAATAAACCCGCATCTAGTAAATAACTATGCGGTAAATTGTGTACATAAATCGTGATACGAGGCAAATAAGTCTCGATCTTTTGACCATCTGCCAGCTCTTTTTCAAACATTTCTAAGCTCAGCTCAGGACGCAAGCTTGGCTGAATTTCTGCCACAGCGCTACGCACTTGCTCAGCCCACTGCTCGACATAAGCTCGGTCATGATTGTGATCAAGCTTAAAGCCTTCCACAGAAATCAACGCATCTAGAACACTGGCAGGATAACGAACTGTTAGACGCTGCAAGCTCTTCTGAGACGTTTGATAATCTGCAATCACATTCGCCAAAGCCTCACCACGAATTGCAGGTGCAGCTTCACTAACGTGTAATTCAAGCTCATCAATTGCGTTTGAAATTAAATAGGTTTCAAGCGCATCATTATCTTTAATATATTGCTCTTGTTTGCCTTTTTTCAGCTTGTATAACGGTGGCTGTGCAATATAGATATAACCACGTTCTACTAGCTCTGGCATTTGGCGGAAGAAGAAAGTCAACAATAAGGTACGAATGTGCGAACCATCCACGTCCGCATCGGTCATGATGATGATTTTATGATAACGAAGTTTATCTGGGTTGTACTCTTCACGACCAATACCACAACCTAATGCCGTAATCAGCGTGCCCACTTCTTGTGATGAAATCATCTTGTCAAAACGCGCACGTTCCACGTTTAGGATTTTACCTTTCAACGGTAAAATCGCTTGCATCTTACGGTTACGACCTTGTTTCGCACTACCACCCGCAGAGTCACCCTCGACCAGATACAATTCAGACAATGCAGGATCTTTCTCTTGGCAATCCGCCAATTTACCAGGTAAACCAGCAATATCTAAAGCACTTTTACGACGCGTCATTTCACGCGCTTTACGCGCCGCATCACGGGCACGAGCTGCATCAATAATTTTGCCTGCAATGGCTTTTGCCGCTTGTGGGTTTTCAAGCAAATATTCAGAGAATGATTTATTCATTGCCTGTTCAACCGCCGGTTTCACTTCACTTGAAACCAACTTTTCTTTGGTTTGTGAAGAGAACTTCGGATCAGGAACTTTCACTGAAACAATCGCAGTTAAACCTTCACGAGCATCATCCCCTGAAACGGCTACTTTCTCTTTTTTGAGTAAGTTTTCATTTTCCATGTAGCTGTTTAAGCCACGGGTTAAGGCTGCACGGAAACCTGCTAAATGCGTTCCGCCATCTTTTTGTGGAATGTTGTTGGTGAAGCAACGGACATTTTCTTGATAAGTATCATTCCACTGCAATGCCACTTCGACCCCAATGCCATTTTCCGCCTGTACGGTAAAATGAAAAATGTCATTTAGATGTGTTTTGCCTTGGTTAATATATTTCACAAACTCAGACAGACCGCCTTCGTAGTCAAACACATGTTCCGCATGAATACGCTCATCGCGCAAAACGATGCGCACGCCTGCGTTCAAGAAAGACAATTCACGTAAACGGCGTGCCAAAATATCGACATTGAAAATAGTCTGACTAAAAGTTTCAGCACTTGGCCAAAAACGTACAGTTGTTCCTGTCGTTTCGGTATCACCAATTACCGCTAAAGGATAAACAGGATCACCATGTTTGTATTCTTGTTGGTGAATATGGCCGGCACGGTGAATCGTCAATTCTAACTTACGTGACAATGCATTCACCACAGATACACCTACACCATGTAGTCCACCTGAAACCTTGTAACTATTGTCATCAAACTTACCGCCTGCGTGCAGAATAGTGAGAATAACTTCTGCTGCAGAAACCCCTTCTTCAGGGTGAATATCGGTCGGAATACCGCGCCCATTATCCGATACACTGACAGATTCATCTTCGTGAATCGTCACCAAGATTTCATCACAGTGACCTGCAAGCGCTTCGTCGATCGCATTATCCACCACCTCAAACACCATATGGTGTAAGCCTGAACCATCATCCGTATCACCAATATACATACCTGGACGTTTACGTACTGCGTCCAATCCACGTAATACTTTGATACTAGAGGAATCATAAGCTTTTTCTGTGGTTTGTTCCGTTTGAGAAGCAGCTTGTTGATCTTCTGAACTCATGGTTTCTCCCTAGCGAAAAATAGGTCTATCCCGTGATGGGTAAAATCTAAAATCATTGTGCGACAACTTGAACTTGACCATTTTCAACACAGAATAATTGATAAGAAATAGATAAATCATGTAAGTGATTTTTGACTGATTCATACTCTAAAGTGGTAATAAAAACTTGACTACCTAGTTGGCTCAATCGCTCAATTAAACGTTGTTGTGCTGTTAAATCTAATTCTGCTGTCAGATCATCTAATAATACCACAGTTTCCTTATTACAGGCATGCAGCATTGCAATCTGTGACAGTTTTAAAGCTATGATTAACAGCTTTTTTTGTCCCCGTGAAAGCACCACGTCTGCATCACCTAGGCTTGTTTTTAAACGTAAATCTGCCTTATGCGGCCCATATTCCGTATAGCGGCGGTCAAGGTCTTTTTGATGGTGACTTTGCAAGTCATGCAGTAACCCTACATCGGTGTGAAACCCTGGACTGTATTCCAAGTCAACCTGAATATGTGGCAAAAGTTGTTTTAAATCTTGCTCAAAAAAGTCCTTCCATTGCTCAACAATACTCACTCTTTGCGAATGTAGCATTTCTCCATAATCACTGAGCATTTTGTTCCACGGTTCCAAGTCTACCAAACTTAAATTTCGTCGTGTTTTAAGTAAACTGTTCCGTTGTTTTAAGGCACGCGAGTAATATTGCCATGCATGATAAAACTCTGGTTCCACGTGGAACATCAACCAATCGAGTAGCTGCCTTCTCGGCTTCGCACCATGATCAATAATATCGGTACTTTGTGGATCAATCAGTTGTAGGGGAAGAATTTTGGCTAACTGCCCTTGGGTGGCAATGTTGTCACCATTGACCTTAATCAACTGTTCACCTGACAACAGCTTTTGCATGCCAATCTTTTCTGTACTGGACTGCGCGAAAATTATGGCATCTTGGGTATCGGTTTGAATGTAGTTTTTAGGAATATGGGTACGGAAGGAGCGCCCTGTCGCCAGCAGATGGATGGCTTCCAAAATTGAGGTTTTGCCTGAACCATTTTGCCCATAAAAAACATTAAACGGTTGCAATCCATGGAGAGCAACCGTCTTTAAATTTCGAACACGTTCGATATTTAAACGCGTAATTTGCATGCGTCAACCTAAGTCTTAAACACGCATTGGCATAACAACATAAGTCTGATCTTGATGCGCAGGGTCTTGAACCAAAACCGACTGATTGGCTTCGGTCATGGTCATAGACACATCATCACCATCCAATGCGCCTAATACATCCAAGATATATTGTGCATTAAAAGACATTTCCATTGGTGCATTACTATATTGAATCGCCAAGTCTTCTACGGCTTCATCTTGTTCTGGGTTATTCGCACGAAGCTGTAGCGTATCGGCATCAAAATTTAAGAACACACCACGTAGTTTTTCATTACTTAAAATCGAAACACGTTGTAAAGATTGCTTAAAGACATCATGTGCAATTAAGACATTTTTATCACCACCACGTGGAATCACACGGCGATAGTCAGGGAATTTACCATCAATCAGTTTCGTCGTGAAACGAACAGTGGTTTCACCTTGTTCTTTGTCACGACTAGCAATTGAAATGGTCACATTCAACAGCTCACGACCAATCAACAATGCCAATTGCTCATCTTCAATGCTCAGTAGACGTTGTAATTCAGCTACAGCTTTACGTGGCACAATGGCTTGGATCAACTGGGTTGCATTTGAGCTGGCGACAGTTTCACACAGCGCCAAACGGTGACCATCAGTCGTGACTGCACGTAATTGATTGTTATCAATCTCAAGTAAAGTCCCTGTAAGGTAGAAACGTACGTCTTGTACCGCCATAGCAAAAGCAGTTTTTTCAAATAAACGCTTTAATTCACGCTGCGTCACCGCTACTTGGGTGCCTTGCGTGTTTTCTGTGCTTAAAAGTGGATAATCTTCAGCTGGTAAAGTCCCGAGAACAAAACGACTATTGCCTGACTTTAAAATACAGCGTTGATCTTCAGTAATCTGTAAGTCAATTAAGGCTGCTGTTGGCAAAGATTTACAAATATCCATCAACTTACGTGCAGGAACAGTTGTTTCACCCGCTTGTAAACATGCCCCATCAGCAAGTGTGGTACTGGCAACCAGCTCAACCTCTAAATCAGAGCCTGTAATGGTCAAAGACTCTTGATTTACTTGAACTTTGACATTTGAAAGAATGTTTAAAGTATGGCGACGTTCAACCGCTCCTACGACATGTGATAGAACATTAAGTAAGCTTTCTTTCGCGATTTTTAAACGCACGATACATTCCTCGAGAAACTGAAGATAAAAGAATAAATAAAAGTGTTTTTAGCAGTGTACTATGCGGCAGAACATGCCGCATTGCAAGAACAGAATTTGAACAACCACACTTAACTTTGTAGTAAGCGCTGTAAGTTTTTATAGTCCTCATTGAAGATCGGATCTTCATCTCTCAGACTGACCACTTTTTCACAGGCATGCATCACCGTACTATGATCACGCCCACCAAAAGCCATCCCAATTTCAGGGAAACTGTCGCCCGTTAACTCACGCGCCAAACCCATCGCCAATTGGCGTGGGCGTGCATAAATACGGGTACGTTTAGGTCCAACCAACTCTTTCAGTGGAATTCTAAAGTACTCACTCACCACACGTTGAATATTTTCAGTACTGATGGTTCGTGCACGAATCGCCAAGACGTCTTTTAAAGACTCACGCACGACATCTAAGTCAATCGCTGTGCCTTTAAAGCGGGAAATGGCCACCACTTTATTCAACGCACCTTCAAGCTCACGAACATTAGCAACGACTTGTTGTGCAATAAACAAGGCACAATTTCGCGGCAGTTCGACGTCATTGCTTTCTGCTTTTTTCAGCAAAATTTCAATTCGTGTTTCAATATCTGGTGGTTCAACCCCCACCGATAAGCCCCACGAAAAACGTGAAACCAAACGAGGGTCTAATTCAGTCAATTCTTTTGGATAGCGGTCAGAAGTCAAAATAATTTGCTTAGACTCATCTAAAAGTGCGTTAAATGTATAGAAAAACTCCACTAAACTTGCCTCTTTTCCTGCAAGTAAGTGAATATCATCGACCAATAATAGATCTAAAGATCGGCAATTTTTCTTAAATTCTTCCACTTTGCCCTGTTGCAAAGAGCTGACAAAATCCTGCACAAAACTTTCAGCCGTCATATACATGACGCGCGCATTAGGCTTGGCTTGCAATAAAGCATTACCAACCGCCTGCATTAAATGCGTTTTACCCAATCCAGTCGGACCATATAAAAATAATGGATTGTGCTGAGAAGCCCCCAACTGAGTCAAAACCTTACGACATGTTTCAGCAGCCATCTGGTTTGAACGCCCCTCAACAAAAAGTGAGAAACTAAATAAAGGGTTAAGCTGACGTTTACGATTATTTTTAGCAGGACTTTCGTCTTTTTCTTTTTTAGGGCGCTGCACAGGCGTAGGTGCTGACTCTAAAGCTGCAGTTGTGGTTGCAGGTTGTTCAGCCGCAGATAAAATCGCCCCAGGTCTTGAATCGACTAAAATTTCAACCTTACGCACACGTCCTTCAGAGAGTTGTTCAACTAAAATAGTAATCAACTCAAGATGGTGTTCTTGAATGTAACGTGTCCAATAGGGATTCGGCGCATACAGACGTAATGTGTCATTTAACTCTTCTGCAACTAAAGGGCGTATCCACATCGTAAAGACATTCCCAGATAGCTCTTGTCGCAAGCGAGTTAAGCAGTCCGTCCAAAGCATGTGAAACCCCTATTCATTCCATCGATAATTAATAAAAACACGAAGCACCCACCGAAGCGGGTCGCCATTCTAACCAAGTTATCCACATCTGTCATGGGAAATTCTGTCGATATTGCTCAAAAAGACTACTTATAAAAACAAATTTAAATTCAAATGCTATTGTGGATAAGTTTATCCTCAAGCTGTGGATAGAATATAGCATAAAGTTATCCACAAACTATTATTTTTATAAAAACAACTTTATCCACACCATATAATTATGTTTTTTAAATAGAAAAGTGCAATTTCCACAGAAAAACACAGCCCTAATAGTAATAAATTTAAATTTATAAATTTGAATTTATTTATAAGAGCGCTGTTTTTTGGGGATAACTTCGCTTGAGATATGAATTTAAATTTAAAACATTACAATGTAATTGAATTTAAACAACTGTGGATAATTATGTGAATAATCTTGCTGATAACTTATATCACTTTAATAAACAATAATCTAGCTTGTGTATAATAAAAAAACGCTGTGTATAAGAGATTTGAGCTTTTATTGCAGGGATACATTAAAAACAAGTTAATTTTGCAAGAAAATCTGTTTTTCATTGACAGCTCAAGCAATGAACACTAAAATCGCGAACCTTCATTGAATGATCATTTTTGGAGTTTCGATATGAAACGTACATTCCAACCATCTGAATTAAAGCGTAAGCGCGTTCATGGTTTCCGTGCTCGTATGGCTACTAAAGCTGGTCGCCAAGTATTAGCTCGTCGTCGTGCAAAAGGTCGTCACAGCTTAACTGTTTAATCAATAGTTAACGCTTAAAGCGATTTTGGGTGTTATGACTACACTTTATGGCTTCAGCACAGAGGTTCGTATTCGCTGTGCTGCCGATTATAAAAGTGTCTTCGATGGTGCGCTTTTTAAAGTGCATCAACCCCATTTCTTATTTCTAGCAAAACTGACCGAACAACCTCATAGTCGTTTGGGTATTGTTGTTGCTAAAAAGAAAGTGCGTCGTGCACACGAAAGAAATAGAGTAAAACGTTTGGCTCGCGAAAGCTTTCGCTTGCATCAACAGCAATTAACTTTAGATATTGTGGTTATGCCTAAAATGGGGATAGAAACAGTGCCTAATGCAGAGTTGCACCAGCAATTACAATTTGCTTGGCAAAAATTACAACGTCTTGCCAAAAAGCATCAAAAAATAGCTCCCTCCCTGCAAAAGTAGAGATGGCCAATGGTCCGGTTACTGCATTGGTTAATTCGATTTTATCAAATTGCGATTAGTCCTTTACTTGGACCGCGTTGTCGTTATATCCCTACATGTTCTCAATATTCATTGGAAGCAGTCCATACACATGGTGCTGTGCGTGGTGTGTGGTTGGCTACTAAACGTATTTGCCGTTGTCATCCTTGGGGTGGATCGGGGTATGACCCTGTTCCAGCTAAAAGGATTCGTTTTATCTCTTTTCAGCAAATAGATTCTCAAAAGCGTCTGCTTGCTGTACCCTTTCGTGATTGTTTCTTGAACCAAAATCACTCTAACCACTTGGGGTAATAGATATGCAACAATGGGCCAGGTTTGCCATTCTCGGGGCCATGTTTGTTGTCGCTTATTTGCTTATTTTGGCTTGGCAAAAAGATTATGGACATGCGGCAACTCAGCAACAGCCTCAACAGGCTGCTGTAGTTTCGCATGAAGTATCTGCAGATTTGCCAAATGCTCAAACGGCTTCAGCAGCGTCTGATATGCCACAAGCAAATATCGCGACTCAGCAACCAGTTACAGAAGCTAAAGCATCTGTAAATCAACAGCTTATTTCAGTACAAACTGACCTTTATCATCTTTGGATTAACCCTAAAGGTGGTGATATTGTTCGTATTGAATTGTTAAACCATGACAAGAGCAAAGACAGCAATGAAGCATTTGTCATGCTGGAAAGTGATGCGAAACGTACTTATGTGGCGCAGTCTGGTTTAATTGGTCTTAATGGTCCAGACAGTAATCGTAGCGGTCGCCCAATGTATGAGATTGAAAAATCTGCTTATACATTGAATGATGCCAAAGCGGTTCAAACGGAAGATGGTAAAAGCATCAAAGTGTTAACTGTACCGATGGTACTGAAAACAGCGGATGGTGTGGAAATCATTAAAACCTTTACCTTCAAGCAAGGTGACTATCCTATTGTTGTGAACCATAAAGTGGTGAACCGCAGTGGTCAAAACTGGCAGGGTCAAATGTTTGGTCAACTCAAACGTGACAACTCTGAAGATCCAGGTAAGTCAGACCAAGGTATTTTCACATTGGGCACTTTCTTAGGTGGTGCTTGGGGTTCGCCAGATGAACATTATAACAAGCTGAAATTTGCTAACTTCAATGAAGAAAAATTGAATGTTGAAGCGAAAGGTGGCTGGGTTGCTATGGTTCAGCACTATTTCGTCAGTGCTTGGATTCCAGGTGACTTAAAGCTTACGCAAGGTAACGGTCAACCGTATGTTGCAAAATTAGAATCGCGTAAGTCGACTGATGATATGAATATCATTGGTTTTACTTCACCAACAATTACTGTGCCTGCAGGAACAGTGGCTGAGATTGATGCGACTTTCTATTCAGGCCCTAAAGTTCAATCTGAGCTAAAAGAATTAGCAACAGGTTTGAACCAAACTGTTGATTATGGTTGGTTATGGCCAATTGCGAAATTGTTGTTCTTGGGTCTTGAGTTCTTCCACGGTTTAGTGGGTAACTGGGGCTGGGCAATTATTCTGTTAACGGTCTTGGTGAAACTGATTCTGTGGCCATTGTCGTCTAAGAGCTATCGCTCAATGGCGAAAATGCGTGTTATTGCACCTGAAATGCAACGTATGAAAGAAGAGTTCGGTGAAGACCGTATGCGCTTCTCTCAAGAAATGATGGCACTGTATAAACGAGAACAAGTCAATCCGCTTGCTGGTTGTTTGCCATTGTTATTACAAATGCCAATCTTCCTTGCATTGTACTGGGTATTGATGGAGTCTGTTGAACTTCGTCATGCACCATGGTTACTTTGGATTCAAGATTTGTCAGCAATGGATCCGTGGTTTATTTTACCGCTGTTGATGGGCGCAACCATGTTCATTCAGCAGTCTTTAAATCCACAGCCTGCAGACCCGATGCAAGCCAAAGTATTCCGCATCATGCCGATTGTTTTTACAGTCTTTATGCTGTTCTTCCCTTCGGGCTTGGTGTTGTACTGGATTGTCAACAACAGTATCACGATCATTCAACAAACGTTGATCAACAAATCTGTTGAAAAAGATCGCTTGAATAAGGAAAGTGCGTCGAGCTAATCGAGGCAACTTTTCGCGAAAAGCTGAATAAATCCGCTTAAGATGGTAATCTTAGGCGGATTTTTCTTTGCGCGTTTTTAAGATTTTTAGGTGAATGTTATGTACAACCGAACTACGATTGCTGCCATTGCAACACCACCTGGGCGTGGTGGTGTCGGGGTCATTCGCCTATCTGGTCCTAAATCGTACGAGATTGCACAGGCCTTGACTCAAAAGGACTTACCGAAAGCGCGTTTTGCAGGTTTTCGCCAGTTTTATGATGCATCTGGTGAAGTGATGGATGAAGGCTTAGCGATTTGTTTTCCGAACCCGAATTCGTTCACTGGTGAAGATGTGGTTGAGTTGCAAGGGCATGGTGGCCCTGTGATTCAAAATGCTTTACTGGGACGTTTGTTGGAGCTTGGTGCAATTGCTGCAAAAGCCGGTGAGTTTTCCATGCGGGCTTTTGAAAATGGCAAACTGGATTTGGTACAGGCGGAAGCGATCGCTGACTTGATTGATGCGACATCACAAGCGGCTGCACGTTCTGCAGTACGTTCATTACAAGGCGCATTTTCAACTAAAGTAAATCGCGTGCTGGAGCAATTGATTCATCTACGTTTGCATGTGGAGGCTGCAATTGATTTTCCTGAAGAAGAAATTGATTTTCTTGCGGACGGGAAAATTTTAAATCTTTTAGATGGTGTTACGGCTGCCGTGAACCAAGTACAACAGTCAGCGCGTCAGGGACAGTTGTTGCGTGAAGGTTTACAAGTAGTCATTGCAGGGAAACCGAATGCGGGTAAGTCATCACTACTCAATGCTTTAGCGGGCATTGAACGGGCCATTGTGACGGATATTGCAGGTACGACGCGGGATGTCTTACATGAAAAAATTACCCTGAATGGTTTACCTATAACACTAACCGATACCGCGGGTTTGCGTGAAACAGGTGATATTGTAGAAAAAGAAGGGATCCGCCGTGCCATTAAAGAAATTGAGCAAGCCGATCTGTTACTTTTGGTTTATGACTTAAGTCAAGGTGAAGACCCACTCAAACTGGCGCAAGCATATTTTGCTGAGCATATTGAACCGAAACGTTTAATGCTGATTGGCAATAAGTGTGATTTGACGGAAACAACATCACATATCGAAGATTTTAACGGCTTCCGTCATATTATGGTTTCGGCCAAGCAAGAAACTGGCATTCAAGCGCTCATAGAAGCGATTACAGCGCATGCAGGCTTCCAGCCAGAAGAAGATACCTTTATTGCGCGCACACGCCATTTAGACGCAATGAAACGCACTCAGCTCTATCTTGCTGAAGCCCGTGAACAATTGGTGGTGTATAACGCAGGTGAGTTAGTCGCAGAGTCGCTCCGTTTGGCGCAAAATGCCCTCGGTGAAATTACAGGGGACTTTAGTGCGGATGATTTACTTGGGAAAATTTTTGGATCGTTCTGTATTGGAAAATAATGCTGACATTTAGCATCGTGCCTATTTAGGTAGATGGATATAAAAAAGCACTCAGTTTTAAAGGCTGGGTGCTTTTTTATACATAGGATGGCTAGTGCTGCTATTGAGCTTCTCTTTGGCACAAAAGTTTATGAGATTCCTATGCTGTAAGAAGCCAATCAAAAGGTAATTCGGCGGTAATCTCGATATTCGGGTTTCCACACATGCGCCTCAATGGCTTTTTGCAAGCTAGCTTCATCCATCAATGGGGCAACCCCTTCCCGTATCGCGGCAAGCCCTACCTGCAAGGCGATAATTTTAGAGATGTCCTGAATGGCATCAATACTTGGCAGTAAATCATGGTCTGGGTTTTTCAGCATGGGTGAACAGCTGGCTAAAGCATTACTCGCGGCCATTAACATCAGGTCGGTCACGCTTTGTGCACCTGCGGCAATGACACCTAGACCAACCCCAGGAAAAATATAAGCATTATTGCACTGAGCAATGGGGTAAATATGGCCTTGATGATGTACTGGTGCAAATGGACTGCCTGTTGCGATTAAGGCTTTACCCTCTGTCCATTGAATAATATCTGTGGGGAGCGCTTCAACCTGAGAGGTGGGATTGGACAAGGGAAAGACGATCGGGCGTTCACAGTTTTCAGCCAGTGCGCGAATAATCTCTTCGCTAAATAAGCCAGTTTGTCCTGAAACTCCGATTAATACTGTGGGTTTGGCATGTTGAATGACTTCGAGCAGAGAAATCTCTGGCGCTACATTTGCCCATGTCTCAATGGCACGCAAAGGCTGAGCCAACTTCCTTTGAAAATCGAGTAAGTTGGGCTGCTGTTCAGTCATTAAACCAAAGCGATCCACCAAATAAAGACGTGAGCGTGCATCAAGGTCGCTGAGCCCTTCAACTTTCATTTGTGCAATAATTTGTTCCGCAATACCACAGCCTGCTGAACCTGCACCTAAAATAACAATCGTTTGATCTTTTACCTGCTTTTTCACCACATGAGATGCTGCAATCAGGCTAGCTAACGCTACAGCCGCCGTACCTTGAATATCATCATTAAAACAACAGATTTGTTCACGGTAGGTAGTTAGTAAAGGCATGGCATTTTGCTGAGCAAAATCTTCAAACTGAATCAGGGCCTTCGGCCAGCGTCGTTGAATGGCACGAATCACATCATCGATAAATTGATTGTATTCATCGCCACTAATACGGGGGTGGTTCCAACCCAAATACAGCGGATCGTTGCGTAACTGTTGGTTATTGGTCCCAACATCCAGCGTAATAGGCAAAGTATAGGCTGGACTGATGCCGCCACAGGCAGTATAGAGCGACAGTTTACCAATGGGAATCCCCATGCCGCCAATGCCTTGATCACCTAGACCTAAGATTCGCTCTCCATCAGTCATCACGATAACTTTGACATTTTTACGGTTGACGTTGTGTAGAATTTCATCAATATGCGCGCGATCTGGGTAGGAAATAAAAATGCCACGATGTCGGCGATAAATATCGGAAAAACGTTGGCAGGCCTCACCCACAGTTGGAGTGTAAATGATCGGCATCATTTCACTTAAGTGATGTTTGAGCAGATGGTAAAACAGAGTTTCGTTGGTATCTTGGATATTGCGTAAATAGATATGTTTGTTGATGTCATCATTAAAAGATAAATACTGCTGATAGGAGCGGCGACTTTGTTCCTCAATGGTTTCGATCACGTGTGGAATTAGGCCGTGTAAATTGAAGGTATTGCGTTCTTGTATTGAAAATGCAGCTCCTTTATTCAACAACGGCAGTTCTAAAAGTGAATGAGCTGCATAGGGAATATAGAGCGGTTTTTTTATGGTTACATGATCCATCATGAGCTTGATCTCGTTACATCGATTGCAATGTCCGTATTCTGCTGAAAGAAGTATGGATTAAACGTCGAGACGTTGTGGTGAATAGGGACACAAGTGAAGAGAAATGCCTGATTTGGCTGTGATGTGTCTGACCAAATGCAGGCTTAGAGTTAAAATAAAGAGAGATAGACAACACCAAACAGGATCGTTTGAGGTGCTGTCTGTAAAGCACTATTTAATAAAACTCAGTTCTTTACTAATTCGATCCAGCACTGGTTTCTTTTTGGCTTGGAACTGGGTTTTATTTTGCTGAATAAGATTATTGCCATGAGTATCAATCGAGATGATCAGCGGGCCAAATACCTTGACGCGGTTAATCCATAAGGTTTCAGGCATCCCGAGGTCTTGCCATTCAGCGCCTTCAATTTCCTCGACTTGAGTGGCTGCCAGTACCGCACATCCTCCAGGGAAAATCGCATGGACTGCTTTGTGCTCCTGACAGCCTGCGACAGTCTCAGGGCCCATGCCACCTTTACCCACAATCAGTTTCACCCCAGTTTGTTTGATAAATTCGCGTTCAAATTTTTCCATACGCATACTGGTGGTGGGCCCAATGGAGACCATTTCAAAACCGCCATCATCCTTTTTACGCACGATGGGGCCAGCATGGAAAATCGCACTGCCTTCTAAATTCACGGGAAGTTGTCGACCTTGTTCAATTAAGCGGCGATGTGCCACATCACGACAAGTAACTAAACGTCCAGTTAGATATACCACGTCACCAATTTTAAGATCGGCTAAGTCTTCATCACGTAATGGGGTGGTCAGTACTTTTTTCATAGCACAACTCCTTCGTGTGACAGAATTTCATAAGACATATCAGGGTTAATTTTAATTTTGCCACGGCGGTGTGCCCAGCAACCGGTGTTGACTGCCACGCCAATGGTGGATGGGTGACGAGCCGAAGACTCAATATTGACGCCCATGACGCTGTTATTGCCTGTTAAGCCCTGTGGGCCAATGCCAATTTCATTCAAGCCTTGTTCCAGCAAGTCTTCCATCAGTGCAGCACGAGGGTTATCACTTCTTGAGTCTACAGGGCGCATAATGGCCAGTTTGGACAAGCGTGCAGCGGTTTCAACTGAAGTGGACACCCCGACACCGACCAGTAACGGTGGACAGGCATTCACACCACGTTCGGTAATCACATCCATCACGAACTCAGCTACACCTTCGTAGCCTTGACCAGGCATCAAAACTTTAGCTGCACCTGGCAAGGTACACCCACCACCTGCCATATACACATCGATGGTACAGGTATCCTGTTCAGGGACGATGCGCCAGTCTAGCCACGGAATTTGGGTGCCCGTATTGGTGCCCGTGTTTTTCTCATCAAAGGTTTCAACTGCATTGTGGCGCAAAGGTCCTGTACGGGTCGCTTCTTCGGTCGCTTCACGTAAAATTTCCTGTAACTCACCCAACAGTGGGAAATGCGCACCCGCTTCAACAAAATATTGAATCACGCCAGTGTCTTGGCAGCTGGGACGGTTTAGTCGATCTGCTGCTTCTTGGTTTTCATCCATTGAATCATAAATTGATTTGGCCAATGGGTTGGTTTCCAATGTTTTCAGCTCAATCAGTTTGCTTTTGACATCTTTGGGTAAACGTTTGCCAATATAGGCTGTAAATTTGGCCATGGTGTCCGTGAGGGACTGTACGGCAAGTTCTTTGTCCATGGGAGGCTCCTTGTTAAGCGTTCAATTCGCTCGAATATCGAATAAGGTAAAAATGAAGATCATGAATTACTCAATTCAGCAGAATTGGCTTTATTTTTTTGAGTAAAACTTAAAACGAGGGTCAGGACGGTAGATAAAATCAGCAGACCTGCGACGAAATACAAACCGCCTGCAAAGCTTCCAGTTTGATCTTTAACCCAACCGATCATGGCTGGACCCGCAAAGCCGCCTAAGTTCCCAATCGAGTTAATGGTTGCGATGCCTGTCGCTGCTGCTGCACCCGATAGAAACATGGTTGGCATGCTCCACAGTGGTGGTTTAGAGCAACTGATGCCGACATTAACAATGGTGAGTGCTGCAATCAGGCCAAACATACTGCCAGTACTGGCTGCAATCGCGAGCCCCACAGCTGCGGTTAAACAAGCCAAAGCCACATGCCATGTGCGTTCATTGGTTTTGTCGGAGTGACGTGACCACAAAATCATGGCAACAACAGAGATAATAGGAGGAATGGCGTTCAATAGACCGACGGTCATTGAGCTGACACCCAGTTCTTTAATGATTTGAGGTGCCCAAATGCCAAGGGTATACAGCCCCGCTGAGGTACCGAAATAAATGAGTGCCAGAGCAAGCACACGTGGATTGGCGAGTCCGCGTAAAATACTGTGATGCTGTTGCCCCCCCTTATTGGCATCTTCTGCTTGCATGGTTTTAACCAACCATTCACGCTCATCGGGTTTTAACCACGCGGCTTTTTCAGGTCGATCTGTCATGTAGAAAAACACTACGACGCCTAGGATCACCGCAGGAATGGCTTCAATCAGGAACATCCATTGCCAACCTGCTAAGCCCATGATGCCGTGCATTTCCAGTAATGCTGCTGAAATAGGAGAACCAATCGCCGTGGCTATAGGGGCGGCAGCCATAAATAAGGCAATTACCCCTGCTCGGTTTCGTGCAGGGAACCAGTAGCTTAAATACAAAATAATGCCAGGGAAAAAGCCTGCTTCGGCGACACCGAGTAAAAATCGCATAACATAAAAGCTGGTTGAACTTTCGACAAAGGCCATCCCGCCAGCAATAATGCCCCAAGTCACCATGACCCGTGCAATCCAAATACGAGCGCCGACTTTGTGCAAAATAATGTTGGAGGGAACTTCAAAGAGGAAATAGCCCAAAAAGAAAATTCCTGCGCCAAAACCGAGAATCGAAGCGGTAAAGCCCAAATCTTCTTTCATGGTAATGGCAGCAAAACCAATATTGACTCGATCAATATAGGCAATTAAATATAAAATCATGATAAACGGCACAATACGCCAAGTGATTTTGCGTAGCGTCCGTTTCTCGATATCCATGTCCATGGCTTATCTCCATATCAGTAGCGATTACCTCCCGATTCGGTCGAAGTCACACCGCAATCGAGTTTGGCGAAAAAGCTCCCCGTTTGTGCACCGTTGTCCTTACACGGTGGACTTTATGACTCACTCAAGTTTCCTTGCTTGGGTGAGATATGTTGTTTGGGGGGTAACGTGATAGCGATATTAGAGGCTTTGCAAAACCGATGAATCGATATAAAGTTAAATCACTCTTGCAAAAAACTGAATAATCATGAGCTCAGATACCGAATTAGCATTTTTTTGTTTACTAATAAAACAGGGCAGTCTGGTTGCAACAGCGCGTGAGTTGAATTTAACACCCCCTGCTGTGTCCCGACGTCTGACACAAATGGAAGAGCGTTTAGGGGTTCGGTTATTGAATCGGACCACCAGACGCATCAGTTTGACCAATGAAGGCGAAATTTATTTTGAAAATGCTTCGCGAATCTTGAAAGAAATTGAAGAAATGGAACAGCAAGTGGCGCGGAGTCGTACCACCCCTAAGGGCTTGCTGCGAGTGAATGCCCCGTTTGGTTTTGGTCGAACCTACATTGCTCCTGCGATTTCAGACTTTGCGCGAAAATTTCCAGATATTGAAGTCCAGTTACATCTGACCGATCGTCCGATTCATCTGCCGAATGATGCGATTGATGTCTCGATTCACTTTGGGCAGGTACCAGACTCACGACTAATTGCGAAAAAAATTGCGGCCAATCGACGGCTTCTATGTGCTTCTCCGCGTTATTTGGCACAAGCTGGGATGCCACTTACGCCACGCGAACTGACCCTGCACCAATGCATTGTGTTAAGACAAAACGATGCGGCATATGCGAACTGGCGTTTAACTCAAGGGGATAAGGAAGAGACAGTTAAAGTGCATGGAAAATTGAGTAGCAATGATGGCCAAGTCACCATTGGCTGGGCACTCGATGGCCATGGTATTTTAATGCGCGCTGAATGGGACGTGGCCAAGTATTTAAAAAGTGGTCGTTTAGTCCAAGTCTTGCAGGACTATGAGACACCGCCTGCCGATATCTATGCGATTTATATGGATCGGCTCGAGCACTCACCAAGAGTGTCCTATTTTTTAGAACATTTAAGCCAGTATTTAAATGAACATACTGACTTAGCCCATGCCAACAAGAAAAGAACCTAAGTTATAGCAAGGATCGACTGAAAAATGGCATCTGAAGAACGATCTAAATCCAAATGATTTTGGCTTCACTCTTCCTATGCCGAAGCCAAACGTATACTGCCCTTATGTGCAAACCATAGATAAAAACACAATAAAGCGATGGCAATGCAAAAGCTAATGACCCCGAAACGTAATCCAAAGTGATCAGCCAGATATCCTACGGCCACAATGGGCACAATCGTACCCAAATAACCAATAAAAAGATAAGTCGACATCACTGCAGCACGATTCTCTAAGGTAGTCATGGCATGAATGAGACCAAAGGAACCAATCAATGTTAGGCCATGTCCGACACCGACGAGAAAATCACTGATAAAGAAAAATGTACTCAGTTGAAATAGCATACACAGCGCCAAAATGCCTAAGCTTGCGATCAAGGTGATTAAGCCATAGTTGAGGCACTTATAAGCAGGAATGCTTCTAGCAAAATATTGCACCACGGCAGAGACAATTAGAATGCTAGTAATGGCTGAACCGCTGATGAGGGGGCCGTGCCACGGCAAAATATCCCGCACAAATGAAGGGGATAAGGATGCAAATAAGCTAAACGCAGCAAAGGCACTAAATGCGGTAAATCCAACAATCAAAAACAACTGATGATATTGCACTGCTGGTCGGAGTAGTTTCGGAGCAAGACTAAAGGGCTGCACTGTAAACGTGGGAGATTGAACCCAAAATAAGCCAAAGAAACACACTACAGCACCAAGAATAACGGGGAGATAAGGGCTGACCAAAGGGTATTCTGAAAATTGAGCAATCAGGCCACCAATCAGTGGGCCTAAGCCAAAACCTACTGCGGTAATCATCGAACTCAGTTGTGGCGCTATTTGTTGATGACTTTTCGGTACGGTATACATTAGTCCCAATAAAGCTGAAGTGGTCATCAAACCAGACGCAATACCAATAATAAAGCGCCCCAAAGACAGGATTAGAGCATTAGAAGCATAGACAGAAATCACCAATCCCACGGTGATAAATACCAGCCCCACTTGTAAGGTACGTAGATAGCCGATGCTATTACTGGTCCGTCCAAGAAAGAGTAATGTGGCAAGACAGCCGAACATATATGCCACAAAAATATAGGTGATTTGGCTCGGCAGTAAATGCCATAAGGCTTGGTATAGGGGGTAAAGCGGACTGGCCAAAGCTGTCCCCATTGTTCCCATCATTAAAGCAAGGCTAACCATGCAAAATGGACGCCAAGAAGTGGTTGTTGTCATGCAAATGCCATGAGGCTCTCTGTCAAAACAAGTGATCTGTTTAAACAGTGAGAAGAAAATGATAGAGAGCAACAGTGTATCGGCTTGAGGAAAAAATGGTCAACTAAAAACTTGAAAAAGAACGCAATAAAACTTAGCCGTAACGTTTCAGCAGTTTTAAGAACTCAGCTAACTCTTCTTCATTGACCTGTTCTGCATGTGCTAAAACATGATGGCGTAAGTGTGCTTCAACGAGTTCATTCATTAGCCCATTGACTGCACCTTTTATGGCAGCAACTTGTTGTAAAACATCGATACAACTGGCTTCTGGATGCGCAATGGAGTGCTCAACAGCGTTCACTTGCCCTTGTAAACGTTTTACGCGGTTTAAAATTTTTTTATCTTTATGCAAATGACTCAACACATTGCTCCAAAAAATAAATATACTGTATGGGAGTATATTGGTGAATGATTTTAAATGCAAAATAGCCCATCACGTCAGCACACGCATCATTTTGATGAAGGTAATCCACTGGCCCAAAAACGGATATTAATCGCGACCATTTTAACGGCAGTCATGATGTTATTAGAAGTGATTGGTGGATGGATTTTCCAATCAATGGCTTTACTAGCAGATGGTTGGCATATGAGTTCGCATATGCTGGCACTGGGTTTAGCGTATTTTGCCTATCGTGCTGCACGGCATTATGCCCATGATCAACGCTTTAGTTTCGGCACATGGAAAATTGAAATTCTTGCTGGTTATAGTAGTGCAATTTTGTTGATGGTGGTGGCGGGTTTTATGGCTTTTCATTCAGTTGAACGCCTATTTTCTCCTGTACAAATTCATTATAACGAAGCAATTCCAATTGCGATTTTAGGCTTATTGGTTAATTTAATCTGTGCATGGTTGCTGCACGATGGCGACCATCACCATCACCATCACCATCACCATCACCATCACCATCACCATCACGCTCATGATCATGCAGCAGAAGTACATGCCCATCATCATGATTTAAATCAGAAAGCTGCATTTATGCATGTGGTGGCAGATGCTGTGACGTCTATTTTTGCTATTATTGCTTTGATTTTTGGTAAGTATTTTGGTTGGGATTTTCTTGACGCTGCCCTTGGGATTGTGGGGTCAATATTGGTGGCAAAATGGGCATGGAGCTTAATGCAAGAAACGGGAAAAACCTTGTTAGATGCTGAAATGGACCATCATGTGGTGGAAGAAATTCGCGAGGTGGTGGCAGAACTACCACAAACGACTTTGACCGATTTACATGTTTGGAAAGTAGGTAAAGGCAAGTTTTCATGTATTTTAGCTTTAGAAACAACATCGGATTATTGTGCAGATCAGGTGCGTGAGATGCTGTCGATTCATGAGGAAATTGTTCATGTTTCAGTCGAGATTAACTCTATTTTATTTGATGTTCCACGTGAAACTTTGGTCGGTTGATCGTTCTGTCATGTTGGGTTTCGGTAAAGCATAAGAAAAAATGATTCAATGCTTGAATAATACACTCTACACTAGCGCCGTGGTTCTCCGATTGAAAGAGCAAAAAGTGATGATAAAAAAACTGGGTTTGGCACTACTTACAAGTGCAATTGCAAGTATGAGTATGGCCAGTGTAGAAAGTGTTCAAGCCAACTTAAAAAAGAATTATCCAAATATTAATGTTCAAAATATTCAAAAAACAGAAATGTCGGGCATTTATAGCGGATCTTTAGATGGCGAAATTGTGTATTTAGGTGAAGCGGCTGAGCATGTGATTGCAGGTTCAATGGTGCGCTTAAAAGATCAGAAAAATTTAAGTGCAGCTTTATATGTGCAACAAAATTCGCTCGATTGGAATAAGCTGCCGTTAAAAGATGCCATTAAAATGGTTAAAGGCAATGGGAAACGCCAATTGGCTGTTTTTTCAGACCCGAACTGTCCTTACTGTAAGCAGTTAGAGGCTGAGTTGAATAAGCTGAATGATGTGACCATCTACACTTTTATTTACCCCATCAAGGCACAATCAGTTGCACCATCGAAGCAAGTATTTTGTGAAGCAGACCCTGCCCTTGCGTGGAAAAATTTGATTGCGAAAGGAACTCAGCCGACATCGAAAAAACCGTGTGCTAATCCAATTGAACGTAACTTACAATTGGGACAGAGCTTAGGCTTACAAGGAACGCCCGTGGTTATTTTCTCAAATGGTTTTAAAGTGAATGGCGCTGTGCCTTCAACCACCATTGAAAATATGTGGCGTGAACTGGGCTTATAATAGTCCAAATATAAAAAGCACCTGCAAAGGTGCTTTTTTTAATGGATGTTTTAGGCTTTTTTAGTGACCATGTTATAGATGAATAAAATAATGATGGCCCCAATAACTGAAGCAATAAAGCCTGCTGCCGAGCCTTCACTATAGAGACCAAGTAAACGACCGCCATAGGTAGCTAAGAGTGAACCTGCAATCCCCAGTAACGTGGTAACAATGAAGCCTGCTTTATCATCACCAGGATGAATGGCACGCGCGATGAGACCTGCAATAAAACCTACGACAATAGCAACAATAAGTGACCACATGAGCCAACTCCTTTTTTATCATGTCTTTGTTTTTAAATCATGTGCAAAAATATCATCGGGTATAATGCGACTATGCAGTAGAGTGAATCTGCTAAAAACTGTATGTTTTATGTACTTATGTGATAGTGAAAATAAAAAAGTGGCTTTCGGCCACTTTTTTCTCGATAGGTCTTAAAGACCAATTTCACCAATAAAGGGCAAATGACGGTACTTTTGGTCGTAGTCTAGGCCATAACCAACGATAAATTTATCTTCAACGTCAAAACCTAAAAATTTCACATCGAGTTCAATTTCACGGCGTGAAGGCTTACTGACTAAGGTGCATAGCTCAATTGAGTTTGGAGAACGTGTTTCTAAAATTTCTAATACTTTGCTCAAAGTGTTGCCTGAGTCGATGATATCTTCAATCACTAAGACATCTTTACCGCGAATTTCACCATCTAGGTCTTTTAAAATTCTTACATCACGTGAAGATATCGTACCGCCGCCATAACTCGATACCGTCATGAAATCGAGTTCATGTGGTTTTGAAATGCTACGACATAAGTCTGCCATGAAAATGACTGAACCACGTAATAAACCAATCAGTACGAGTTCCTTATCACTGTTTGCATAATGCGCATCAATTTGTGCACCAAGCTCTTTTACTTTCGCTTGAATCTCTTCAGTAGAAATCATTACGCTCATTTGAACGGTCATGGGTAGATACCTAAAAATTAAAAAAAATCAAAAATAAAAAAGGCGTTGACCTGCAACACCTCTATATATGCATTAATTTTAATATATCTCTAAACGAGATGCACCCCCTTTTGCCCGCTGAAAATGTAATCATTGCATTGTAGGCGGGATGCAGCTTGGTTTAGAGGCAAAAATCAAAGTCGTTTCAAAACTTGATTAACCGCTTAAATTTTTGCTATTTGCTGCTTAGTCTTGCAGATAAGCCTTCTGACCAAAAATATAAGTCGCATGAATATTGCGGTCATCACCCATAGTCATCAGAGCAAATAAAGCATCTTCAATCCCTTTTGCACGTTGTTGACGTAATGCTTGCAATGCGGTTGCTTTGAGGTCGAGCACCACAAAGTCGGCTTCTTTGCCTATATTAAAGTTACCGAGCTTATCATCCAAGCTCAGTGCTTTGGCACCGCCCAGCGTAGCGTGGTAGAGCGACTCAAATGCGGACAGTTTATCACCTTGAAGCTGCTGCACTTTATAGGCTTCATTCAGTGTTTGCAGTTGGTTAAAAGAGGTCCCTGCACCAATGTCTGTACCAAGCCCAACTTTTACCTGCTTTTCCCAAGTCTTGTTTAACGGAAATAAACCACTACCTAAAAAGAGGTTGGAGGTCGGACAGAAAGCAATGGCCGAGTCAGTCTGATGCATGCAGTCCCACTCTGCGTCTTCTAAATGCACGCAGTGGGCAAAGACCGAATGTGAACCGGTTAAGCCAAAGTGATGATAAACATCGAGATAGCCTTGCTGTTCTGGGAATAAGTCTTTCACCCAAGCAATTTCATTTTTATTTTCACTTAAATGCGTATGCACATATACATCTGGGTATTCAGCTTTGAGCTGCCCTGCTTTAGCCAATTGCTCTGGTGTTGAGGTTGGGGCAAAACGTGGCGTAATTGCATATAGATTACGGCCTTTGCCATGCCATTTCTCAATCAGTGCTTTAGAGTCTGCATAAGCACTTTCAGGTGTGTCACACAGATCTTCAGGTGCATGACGGTCCATCATAACTTTACCTGCGATCAGACGCATCTGGTGCTGCTCTGCCGCTTCAAATAGTGCATCGACTGATTCGCTATGCACAGTACAGAAGACTAAGGCTGTGGTGGTGCCATTTTTAAGCAGTTCTTGCACAAAGAATTGGGCAATCTGGTCGGCATAGGCTTTATCGGAAAATTGTAATTCGGTTGGGAAAGTATAGGTATTGAGCCATTCGAGGAGCTGTTCGCCATAGGCCCCCACCATTTCTGTTTGTGGAAAATGAATATGGGTGTCGATAAAACCCGGCACAATCAATTGTTCAGGATAGTGCTGAACCTCGACGCCAACAGGAAGGTGCTGTTGCCCCTCCTGCCAAGATCCAAACCATTGGATTTTGCCATTGTGGCTAATCAGTAAACCATCTTCTACGTAACGCACTTGGTCGTGAATTTCACGCGCTTGGGCAACCGTATTCTGAATATCTAGGAAGCGACCGCGAACCGCCGTCGTTGCAACTACAGAAGACATTTTAAACCTGCGTTTTGACTTTTTTTCGATTGATTGTACCGCAAACTGGATATTTTTCACGGCTATTTACGGAAGTTTTTTTATGCTATGCATAAGTACACGCTTTGGACTTAAATGATTCAATCTATTCGCAAAATTTTGCTGAGAAAGTCTTTATCTTTAAATGCTGAGTCAGTACAGTGTCGGCATTGATAAAATAAGAGACCATGACCCGCATGTATTTTTGGAATACCAAAGCATTAGCACATGAATTATCTAGCAATACCCTCGATAAAAAGCATTATAAAAATTATTACTTAGTCACCGCCTTATTGGTTTCAGTGGTGTATTACTACGGCATGTATTCACCCTATGGTGATGTTCGTGTGATTGGTGTTGAGGGACTTTTGACCTTATTGATTATGTATATTGGGATTCAAAGCACTTATAAAGCCAATGGCGGCGATGAGGGTGAGCATTTCTTAGGTCGAATCACAGCCTTGTCTTTTCCCATTCTGGTACAAACCACTGTGGCTGGTGTGGTGTTTGGTGCAGTGTTATTGGGGCTTTATTTTGCTTTTAATCTAGAAGGCACGGCGTTTGATCATTGGTATGAATGGACTATTTCGCTATTTACCATCTTCCTGCAAATCTTATTTTTTACGCGTTTGGTGTCTTATATGAAGCGGGTTAAAGCACATACCATTTAAGCTTGAAAAAAATATTGTCTTCGAATCTATGCCTGTCAGTTTTAGAGTTGACAGGCATTTTCTTTTTCAATTTAAACTTTAATTGTTTTTGCAATACAGATTTTTTAATTATAGAACGTGAGCAGGTTTTGCAGAGGACAAATGCTTTCTTTACGAAACTTCGCTTCTCATTTGGCGAAACAAAAGAATAAATGAGCTCCCAGTATTGAACTTGAAAAAGATAAGATTCCGCCGTGAATAACCTAAAAGTGATAGTGCTTCTACTAAAACGCCTGAGCAGAGCCGTATTACTTTTTGGACACTTATTTTAAATAGGTGATTTAGAGTGCCACTTTATTCCACAAAATAATGCGCAGCAAAATGCGCATCATTGCCAATCACATCAAACACATCTTCGCGCAGTGACATTCCCGCACATTCATCCCCGACCATCCAAAGTCCCAAGGTGGGCAGCATGCCTTCATGCAACGGCGTTTTTACCCAGCGTTGCATGACATAGCCATATTTATCGTAGTCATCGAAGTAAAAACTACCTGAAGCTGCGCCACAATCGACATTGTTTTGTAGGATATGAATATTTGCGCCTTCGCGCGCTAAGATGGGCTTACGCACCCATTTCCCTGCATAGTGGGCGTGTGCATCATAAGCATGGGTTTCTAACAACAATGGATGATTTGGAAAGCGTTTCCATAGCTCGATCAACAGGGCTTTATTGGAGAGCAGCATTTTCCAACACGGTTCAATCCATTCAGTTTCGGGTTTGAGAAACTGCGAAAAACTTTCTTCCCAAATCCATTCCCACGGATACAGCTTAAATAAATGCTGAATCTCTTGCTGATGTAAATCGACGAAGGCTGTGCCATTCCAACCGATGTTTTCCATCGACAGTTCGCTGACATTTAAGCCTGCCTGAAAAGCAGTATCCATGAGGTATTCTAAATTGCCCCAATCTTCACGCCCTGCTTCTTGGCAGGCTGCAAAATGGACACGGCTACGCGCAGGATAGAGCTGTTTCCAGCGCTCAATTAGCTTTTCATGAATGCTGTTGAACTGATCACGGTTTGCAATGTTTTCGACCTGTTCAATCCAATGCCACTGTGCAACAGAGGCTTCGAGTAAACCTGTTGGCGTATCAGCATTGTATTCCAGCATTTTGATGGCTTGACCATCATAGGCAAAATCGAAACGGCCATAGAGCATCGGCGCTTGGTTATTCCATGAGTGTTCAATCAAAGGAATCGCTGCTGGAGGGATTTGAAAATATTCGGGATAATGACCGCGTTGAATCATATCCCCTGCCACTTCAAGGCACATCTGGTGTAATTCGTTCGAGGCATCTTCAAGCTGTTCAATTTGCTTGAGGCTAAACTCATAAGCCACCCCTTCTGACCAATACATTGAACCATCTCGGGATGGCAAGTTGTAGTAGTCAAAACCAATCTCTTGATGTGCTTGTTGCCAGTTTGCACGCTCAGGCAGTAGAACTCGTTTCATGTATTAACCTCCGAACGAGCCTCCGCCACGGCCGAAGCCTCCCCGAATGGGTTGGGATTTGGCATGGCTAAAAACGTGAGTCGAGATTTTGGGTGCGCCTGTCGAATGTCGTCCACGTGCTTTCATGACTTGACCTAAGTAACGTACTTTACGATTATTTTTATAATATTGTGGGCCGATATAAACCCCAGTAGAGCCACTGTAGCTTGACGAACTCTCTTCGTTGGCAGGTTCGCACAGTTCAAAATGCCAGTCTTGGTAGCAGTTGTATTGGTTATTATAAACATCCTGTTGTAGGGTTTTAGAGCCGCTACATGCCGTGAGTAAAACCGGCACCACAACAAGAGTTAATTTTTTGGTACGCATGGATGAGCAACCTTCGGGTTGTTTTATTTTTACAGGTAAAACCAAGGGTTTTAAGCCCGCTTATCATAGGGAGCTGTCTGCACAAAGTACAGTACATTTACACAGAAAATCATAGGATTAAGTCTTATGCATACTAAAATTTGGTCATAAAAAAGCCTTCACAGTGGAAGGCTTTTTTAAAACATTAGAGGGTGGTTTGATGATGTTTCTTACTGTATCGAATTGACAAGATCGCAGTAATGCTCAGCACCAACACAATAAAGCCCAGTGAAATCCAAATTGGCATATGGAACACATCCAACATGAGCATCTTAAAGCCAATGAACACTAAGATAATACCTAAACCATACGGGAGATAATGCATCTTGGTTGCTGCACCAGACAACAAGAAGAACATCGCACGTAGACCCAAAATCGCCATTAAGTTTGCAGTCAATACGATAAACGGATCAGAAGTCACCGCGAAAATTGCAGGAATGGAATCCACTGCGAAAATCACATCCGACGCTTCAACTAAAATCAACACCAAGAATAGCGGCGTTGCCCACAACATCCCGTTTTGACGCACAAAGAATTTATTGCCGTGCATTTGCGGGGTAATCCGCATATGTTTACGTAGCCATTTTAAGATGGCCATATCTTCGATATTGGTTTCTTCTTCGTTTTGTCCTTTGAAGAATTTGAAGCCCGTATACACCAAGAACGCACCGAAGATATATAGAATCCATGAGAACTCTTGCACGAACCATGCGCCAATAAAAATAAAGATGGTACGTAGAATAATCGCGCCCAAGACACCGTAAAGCAGTAATTGGCGTTGTAATGCAGGTGGGATGGCAAAAGCAGCAAAGATCATCAGCCAGACAAAGACGTTGTCGACGGCTAAAGATTTTTCAAGTAAATAACCTGCGAAGTACTCCATGACCTTGGTATTGGCCACAGTGACACCTGCAGTTTGTTGTAAATACAGCCAGAGACCTGCACCAAAGAGTGATGCGACGGAGACCCACGCAATACTCCATAACGCGGCTGTTTTGATTTTAACTTCTTGGCCTTCTTTTTGTTTAAAGCCTAAAAAGTCGATCAGTAGCATCACGGTAACAATGCCGAAAAAAGCAAGGTATAGCCATAAATTGCCGATAGATTCCATGAAATCCTCCACATCCAGCAATCGGCCACAAAAAAACCTTGACCTGCTGCCAGATGAAATAAAACATCTGTGACAACATGATCAAGGTCTTGCCTACATTTTAGCGTATGTAATTTGTGCGCTAAAATGCTCAGATACCGACTTTTTGCAAAGTGTAATGACGATAATCTGACACGTGAAAGTGATGCATGGCATGGATTTTTCACGTTTGGAGGAGGCTACTCCCCTTGTTCAACATAAATTTGGTTTTGGATTTGATCCAAAAGTGAGCTAAGCATCGCATATTTTTATGGTTTGAGCAAATATTAAAGAAAATTGTAGATGAAATATAAATGAGACAAAATTTTGCTTCAATTTGTGGCAAGCTAAAAAAAACAGTAAACCGAAGAGGAATAATAATGAAAATTCAACATCAAGAAACAGGTAGTAAAGGCGAAGTTTTTGTTGAGCAAGAAAACGAGCGTGTGGCGGAAATGACTTATAGTTGGGCTGGGGATGATAAATTTATCATTGACCACACTTGGGTCAGTGAGTTACTGCGTGGGCAACATGTGGGGCGTCAGTTATTGGATGTTTTGGTTAACTTTGCTCGTGATAAGGGCGTGAAAATTTTACCTTTGTGTCCTTTTGCCAAATCGGTATTCGACAAAGATCCATCTATTCATGATGTTTTATTCCACTAAGATAGAAAACTATAAATCAATCCATTCAATGAGTGTGCTATGCAATTTCAACATGTAGATCGTGATCAAAAAGGTGAGTTTTTTTTAAATAATGCAGACGGTCAGCGCATTGCTGAAATTAGCTATATTTGGCGGGACGAGACAACCATTGATGCCAACCATACTTGGGTCGATGATTCACTGCGGGGGCAAGGCGTAGCACGTTTACTGTTAGATACTCTGGTTGATTTTTCACGTGAGAAAAACCTTAAAATTATCCCGACCTGTTCTTATGTCGATGTGATGTTTCGCCGTGAGAAAAGCTTTGAGGATGTTGCGGCTTAGTTGTTCATGGCATTCACTACGGTTTTAAGCGTTAAGCTAAAATGAGATCAATATAGCTGCTATTGCAGTTCTAATTTGTACTTTGCAGTGCTGAAGATAATGGAATTAAAGTATATGAAGACGCTTTTATCTATTGGTCTATTTAGTTTAGTTGCCCCCTTATTGCATGCTGAAGACTGTGTGAAATTTGAGGAAAAGGCAGAACAAAAAGAAGTCCAGATCATCCCACGTTGGGGCATGAAAGTGATTGTTCCAACCAGAGTGTATTTTCATTCAGCACCGAGTAATGCTTGTAAAATTAAAGATCTGTTTATGATTAAAAATGACCATATCACTGCTTATAGCACCTATGATGATGGCCAAGAACAGTGGGTTTCGGTCATGTATTTCAGCAAGCGTTTGGGAGACACGGTTCAAGGTTGGGCAAAACTAAAAGACTTTGAATATACGGGCACGATGTCTGGTTTTTAATTGAATAAGCTTGTAAAAAAACCGCAGATTGAACTGCGGTTTTTTTCGTCTAAGAGAGAATAGCTTATTCTGCGTTTAAGGCGCTGATCAATTTCTGGTGTAAACCACCAAAGCCGCCATTAGACATGATCACGACCGCATCGCCCTCACCTGCATCACTGACAATGGTCTGGATAATGTCATCTAATGTACGTGCAACTACGGCCTTGTTCGGTGCGGCTGCAATGACAGGTTGTAAGTCCCAGTCCAAACCTTCTGGCTGATACCAAATCACTTCATCGGCCAAACGTGCAGAGTGCGCAAGTCCATCTTTATGGCTTCCCATGCGCATGGTATTTGAACGAGGCTCAATAATTGCCCACAATTTACGCTCGCCTAAACGCTTACGTGCGCCTTCTAGCGTAGTATCAATTGCGGTTGGGTGATGGGCAAAGTCATCATACACTTCAACGCCACGCACCGTGCCTAAAAGCTCCATACGGCGCTTCACACCACCAAAGTTAGACAGTGCTGCGCACGCTGTTTCAATGCTCACGCCAACGTGTTCAGCCGCAGCGATAGTCGCCAATGCATTGGCCACGCTGTGCTGCCCTGTCATGTTCCATTGCACGATGCCTTTTACCACGCCGTGTTGGAGTACTTTAAAATGTGAACCATCCGCACTCAGTTGTTCGGCATACAATTCAGACTTGTCGTGAGCCTCTAAAGAGGTACGAACCACAGGTGTCCAACAGCCCTGTTCTAAAACTTCATCAATATTGCTTTCAGTAATAGGCGCAATAATACGACCTTCGCTAGGAATGGTACGAACCAAGTGATGGAATTGTTTTTGAATCGCTGCTAGATCATCAAAAATATCGGCATGGTCAAATTCAAGGTTATTTAAAATGGCTGTTTTGGGATGGTAATGCACGAACTTCGAACGTTTGTCGAAAAAGGCAGAATCATATTCATCAGCTTCGACACAGAAGTATTTGCCAGCACCTAAACGTGCACTTTCAGAGAAACCTAAAGGTACACCGCCAATGAGGAAACCTGGCTCTAAACCCGCCTGATCCAATACCCAAGCCAACATGGTGGTGGTGGTGGTTTTGCCATGCGTGCCTGCTACGCCAAGTACGTGTTTACCTTGAAGTACATGATCGGCCAAAAATTGCGGGCCTGAAATATACGGCAAGCCTTCATTGAGCATGTATTCAACGGCATCAATCCCACGTTTCATCGCGTTGCCCACGATGACCAAATCAGGATGAGGTTGCAAATGACTGCGGTCATAACCTTGCATTAAGGTAATGCCTGCATTTTCGAGCTGGGTGGACATAGGAGGATAAACGTTTAGATCAGAACCCGTCACTGTATGGCCAAGATCACGTGCTAAAAGCGCTAAAGACCCCATAAAGGTGCCACAAATACCCAAAATATGCAGATGCATTCCGCCTCACTCCACTGCTTTTATAGACACATCACGTATTGTTGGTGCTGTTGTCGTGATTAATTCGATGTGAAAGCAACCATAGCAAGGCGCTTAGCGAAAAGATAGTGATTCTTGTATCTAATCGTTTAATTATTCTGCGGCTTGAACAGCGCTTTTATTTTGTAAAAAAACCATCTGAAAAGTGCAATATTTGCTGAATTTTTTAATGAAAAACGTAAAATAAATGTTCCTAATTCCAGTGAAGTTTCTTCATGTCCCTACCCTTTATTTTATTGATTATTGCCAACTGTTTTATGACACTTGCATGGTATGGACATTTAAAATTTTTACCGGGGGTGCCGCTTTGGCAAGCTATTTTATTTAGTTGGTTCATCGCGTTGGTGGAATATAGTTTTATGATTCCTGCGACCCGTATGTTGTCACAGCAAGGCTGGTCGATGGGCGAAATGAAAATCACCCAAGAAGTGGTGACGTTATTGGTTTTTGTCCCCTTTATGCTTTTCTTATTCAAACAGCCTTTTAAGCTCGATTATTTGTGGGCGGGACTGTGTTTATTCGGTTGTGTGTATTTTGTTTTTCGCAGCCAATAAATCAAAAAATGAGCTACTGCCCTATTTTTATTTAAGTTTTATGCTACGCCATAAAAAAATAAGAAAAATCTGCATTTAGTTTTACGGTTAAATTTTGGAGAGCTGAAAAATCAGTCTATAATACGGGGCTCTTATTAAAGCTTGGCGCTAGTCGAGATTTATCTCTCTTAACTATCTCTGGAAACATTGCAATGAATGCGGCCGCTTCACAAGACACTCCTCTCGTTGGAATTATCATGGGTTCTCAATCAGATTGGGCCACTCTCGAACACACTGCTAATATGCTTAAGCAACTTGGCGTCCCATTTGAAGCGGAAGTTGTGTCTGCGCACCGTACGCCAGATCGTCTTTTTGAATATGCTGAACAAGCACGTGACCGTGGTATCCAAGTGATTATTGCAGGTGCAGGCGGTGCGGCGCATTTACCAGGAATGTGTGCGGCGAAAACTGATTTACCTGTACTGGGTGTACCAGTGAAGTCTTCGATTTTAAACGGTGTTGATTCACTGTTATCCATTGTACAAATGCCAGCAGGTATTGCAGTGGGCACCTTGGCGATTGGTCCAGCAGGTGCAACCAATGCTGCGATTATGGCAGCGCAAATTTTAGGTCTAACACGTCCTGAGATTGCAAAAAATGTAGCAGATTTCCGTGCTGCACAAACTGACAAAGTCGCAAGCAACAATATTCCAGGCCAAGCTTAATACGGGGCATTCCTCATGAATAAAACCATCGGTATTTTTGGTGGTGGGCAGCTGGGTCGCATGATGGCGCAAGCGGCTTTGCCACTAAATATTCAATGTACATTCTTTGATGTGAGTACAGACTGTCCTTCAGCGGCTTTAGGAACGGTGATTTCAAGCAAAACTGAAAACGGTTTACAAGACTTTATTGCTAGCGCAGATGTCTTCAGCCTTGAGTTTGAAAATACGCCTTTGTCTGATGTTGATGTTTTGACCAAGCAAAAAGATATGCATCCGCCACGTCAGGCTTTAGCCATTGCACAGCATCGCTTGTCTGAAAAAGCGTTATTTGATGCGCTTGAGATTCCTGTTGCACCTTATAAAGCGGTAGATTCACTAGAAAGCTTAAACGCTGCGGTTGCTGAGTTAGGTTTACCGATTGTGCTGAAGACAGCCACAGGCGGCTATGATGGCAAAGGTCAGTTCGTATTGCGTTCTGAACAGCAAATTGAACAAGCGTGGGCTGAATTGGGCCCTGCAGGCAGTTTAATTGCAGAAAGCTTCGTGACCTTCTCGCGTGAAGTTTCGATCATTGCGGTACGTGGCCAAAATGGTGATGTGAAAACGTGGCCATTGGCTGAAAACCATCACCATCATGGTATTTTGTCACACTCGATTGTCCCTGCACCGAATAGTGCGGACTTACAACCTGTTGCACAAGACTACATCACTCGCCTATTGAATCATTTGAATTATGTTGGTGTGTTGACCTTAGAACTGTTTGTTACAGACCAAGGTTTGTATGCCAATGAAATGGCGCCACGTGTGCATAATTCAGGACACTGGTCGATTGAAGGCGCAGTATGCTCTCAGTTTGAAAACCATATTCGTGCAGTCGCAGGCTTACCCTTGGGTTCAACTGAAGTGGTTCGCCCTACGGTCATGATCAATATTATTGGTCAGTATCCACAGTCTGAACAAGTCTTGGCCTTAGAAGGTGTACATCTACATCTTTATAATAAGCAAGAACGTGAAGGTCGTAAGATTGGTCACCTGACTTTAATGCCGAATGACATTGCTCAACTTACGACGCTATGTCGTCAGTTGGCGAAAATTTTACCGAATCCATTGGCACTGAGCGAAGATATGACTATCTAAAGCTTCAGTTGTTGTTAAAAAAGGCGATCACAAGAGTGGTCGCTTTTTTATTTGGATTCATTCAGGCATGATTGCACCTCTTCGATAAAAGTAACCGTTAATCGGATCAAAATTAAAATAAATTGCGTGTTTTTTATCCGTTTAGATAAAATCAGGGCATAGAAAAATAAACTGAAAGCAAAATAAAGCGAGTTTTGTACAGAGATGCACGTTTAAAACAGAGCCCACAATTGAATGTGACACTGATTTTCACCTAAAAAAGCTGAACCAGCAGAAATCTCAGTTAACTTGATTCTGTGGATATCTTTTTAGGCGTGTTTTGAATTTAAAAAATAGAAGTAAAAAATTTGAATTCAAAAGCGCATTTTAAATTTAAATCGAATGTTTAAATTTAAAAGCCTTGATGCTGTTTGAATTTAAATTCAAAAGAATAAATTTAAAGACCGCTGAATGAATTTAAAGTTTTGAATTTGAAAATGTTGAGTTTGGTTTCTGATGGTTGATTCTTTTTATATTGTTGATTATTAACATTAAAGATGAGTTGTGGATAAATAAATTCAAATCAAGATGATTGAATTCAAAGCACGTTTTGAGCTGGAGTTTGTTTTTGAATTCAACGGCTGAGACTTGTGGTGTTGTGGATAAGTGATTTTAAATTTAAAAGATGATTTTGAATTTAAATTATTATCAATATTCATTTACGTTTTGATTCAGAAAAGTGAAATTGAAAGTGTTAAGGTAAAACGCATAATTTAGAGATAAAGAATCATTAGGGATTTTATGCACCGTTTTGCTTTTCTTTTAGGTTCAATTTTTTTAGCGGTGACTCAGGCAAATGCTGAGCTTATTATTAATGGTCAAAAAGTTGCGGGCGGTTCAAATGTCGCAAGCTCCGATTATAGCCCTCAGAACTCGTTTCAAAGCTGTATTGCCAACTTAAAAAGCCAAGCGATGGCGAATGGTGTGTCTGCATCCACTTATGATCGCTACACGCAAAATTTAACGCCTGATTATTCTGTGATTGAAAAATTAAATTACCAACCTGAATTTTCCACGCCGATTTGGGATTATTTGTCAGGATTGGTGGATGATGAGCGTGTTGCGGTCGGTCAGCAAAAATTGGCGCAGCATCGTGACGTGTTGAATCGGGTTGCGGCAGCGTATGGTGTGCCTGCGGAGACCGTGGTTGCTGTGTGGGGTGTTGAAAGTAATTTTGGCGATATTTCAGGTAAATATCCATTATTACAAGCTTTAGGCACATTGAGCTGTGAAGGACGCCGCCAAAGCTATTTCCGGGGTGAGTTTTTTGCCGCGATGCGCATTTTACAGCGTGGCGATTTAACTGAGTCGCAACTGAAAGGCTCGTGGGCAGGCGCGTTTGGTCATACCCAGTTTATGCCATCGACGTATGAAGAGCTGGCGGTAGATTTTGATGGTGATGGACGCCGTGATTTGGTGTCGAGTACCACAGATGCTTTGGCATCAACAGCCAATTTCCTCAAAAAACGCGGCTGGCAAACAGGGCAACCTTGGGGATTTGAAGTAAAAAATCCACAAGCGATTTCTCTGAGTGGTGAAAGTCGTCGCAATAAGAAGTCCTTATCTTACTGGATGCAAAATGGCTTGGTACGCGCAGATGGCTCAGCGTTAATTCAAGGCAATTTATCCTCTAGTTCGCAAGCGGGGCTGATGGCACCCGCTGGTGAAAATGGTCCACTGTTTTTAGTGTTTAAAAACTTTGATGCAATCTATAGTTATAACGCAGCAGAAAGTTATGCATTGGCGATTGCGCATTTGTCAGACCGATTACAAGGGCAAGGCGGGTTTAGCACAACTTGGCCAACCGATGATGCAGGCACTTCGCGTTCTGAACGTCGTGAAATTCAGCAGTTTTTACTGAACCGCGGCTATGATATTGGCGCGGTGGACGGTTTGATTGGTGATAAAACGCGCCAAGCGATTCGACAGGAGCAGATTCGTTTAGGTTTAAGTCCGACGGGACGAGCAGGGCAACAAATCTTAAAAGCCTTCCGTCAGGAAAATGCCAAGTTAATGATGCGTTAACATTAACAGGAAAAAATCGTTGATATAGATAAAAAGCCAGTCAGGTGAATAACCGACTGGCTTTTTTGATTTGCTTATGTTGCGTCTAAAGGACTAGAAGCGCGGTGATGTTTAAACCGCAGTAATCGTTCCAAGAATACGGTCGCCCTGTGCGCCTGTCACTGCGGGTAAGTTGCCATTGAGTTGCTGGATAAAACGCATGGCCAACCAAGCAAAGGCGGTGGCTTCCACCCACGTTGGGGCTAAGCCAATCGCGGAGGTGGTTTGGACAGACCAATTGTGCTTACGTAAGCGCCAACGTAGTTGTTCTAAAAGGTGTGAATTATAGGCACCACCACCACAGACGTAGACTTCACCGGTATCCATGTCAGAGCGATAGATGGCTTTTTTTATGGCACGTGTGGTGAGCTTCATTAAGGTAGCTTGAACATTTTCAGGGCTGTCTTCAAGCTCGTCGTATTCAAGGTCATTGCGCCAGTCGGCAATTTGTTCATCTAACCATTCGAGGTTGAAGTCTTCACGGCCAGTGCTTTTCGGTGGTTCTTTGGAAAAATATTCATGAGATTGTAGGCGATCAAGTAGGCTGCGAATCGGATGGCCGTAAGCTGCCCAATTGCCATTTTCATCGTAAGGCTGTCCAGTAAAGCGTTCACACCAAGCGTCCATTAAAATGTTGGCTGGGCCTGTATCAAAACCGTAGACCTGATCAGGTTGGCCTGCGGGCAACATACTGACATTGGCGATGCCACCTAGGTTTAAGATGACGCGATGAATGCTTTCATGTTGGAACATATCTTGGTGAAACGCAGGAACCAGCGGGGCACCTTGTCCACCTGCGGCCATATCACGACGTCGAAAGTCTGAAATCACCGGAATTTGGGTGATTTCAGTGATGATGTTTGGGTCACCAATTTGCAGGGTAAAGCCATGCTCTGGGCGGTGGCGAATGGTTTGTCCATGTGAGCCAACAGCTTTGATTTGACTACGATCTAAATGACTTTGTTCAATCAGTTGATTGATGCCTTCACCAATCATTTTTGCTAAAGCCACATCTGCCTTACCCATACGGTCGATTTCGTTGTCACCAGACAAAGTGAGTGCCATCAGTTCATCGCGTAAATCGGGATCGAAAGAAAGAGTGAGGGTGGCATGAAGCTGCAATGGATCAAAAGAAGCAGCAACAATATCAACACCATCCATGCTGGTGCCGGTCATTACCCCAATATAGATCGCTGTCATGATTATTCTAAAGCCTGCAATGTGCTGAAAAAGTGTTAGTATATCGCACAAATTGAATAACTGATGTGTTTGGGTTTTGTGATGTCAAATTTCCTGCCGGCTGAAGAACAACTTGCTCTCATTCAACGAGGCACGCATGAAATTATTTCTGAAGAAGATCTTCTGAAGAAATTAAAAGAAAATCGTCCTTTAAAAATTAAAGCGGGCTTTGATCCGACTGCGCCTGACTTGCACTTGGGGCATACGGTTTTAATTAATAAACTGAAAACTTTCCAAGACTTAGGTCATGATGTGACCTTCTTGATTGGGGACTATACCGCGATGATCGGTGACCCGACGGGCAAAAGTGCAACACGCCCACCATTGTCGCGTGAGCAAGTACTTGAAAACGCAAAAACCTATCAAGAACAGGTGTTTAAAATTCTTGATCCGAATAAAACCAAAGTACGTTTTAACTCAGAATGGTTTGCAACCAAAACAGCGGCTGATTTAATTCAGTTGGCATCACAGCAAACGGTTGCACGTATGCTTGAGCGTGATGACTTCACCAAGCGTTATAACAACCATCAACCGATTGCAATTCATGAGTTTTTGTATCCATTGGTTCAAGGTTATGACTCGATTGCTCTTGAGGCAGATGTGGAGTTAGGCGGTACAGACCAAACCTTTAACTTATTGATGGGGCGTACACTTCAGGGTCGTTATGACCAAGAAGCGCAAGTCTGCATTACGGTGCCCATCCTCGAAGGTTTAGACGGTGTGAACAAAATGTCTAAGTCTTTGGGTAACTATATTGGGGTATTTGATGCACCAGGGGCGATGTATCAGAAAGTTCTTTCGATGCCAGATGCTTTAATTGAACGCTATTTCGATTTACTCAGCTTTAAATCCGTTGAAGAAATTAAAGTCCTGCTAAACGAAATTGCTGAAGGGCGTAATCCACAAGAAGTGAAGAAAATTCTAGCACTTGAGTTGGTAGAGCGTTTTCACGGTGCAGAAGCTGCAGAAAATGCACATAAAGGTGCAGGCAACTTGATTACTGAGGGTGAATTACCCGAAGGGACACCAGAAGTAACCATTTCACGCGCTGAATTTGGTGGCGAGTTGTTTATTGCAACGATTCTTCGCGTAGCGGGCTTAAACCCAAATGCTGCAGCGGCAAAAGATGCCGTGGGTCGTGGTGCGGTCAAAGTTGACTGGAAAGTGGTTGATATGAGTTTCTCTGTTAAAGAAAATGTCACTTTAATTATCCAGTCGGGTAAAAAAGCCATTGCAAAAGTCACTTTTACGGACTAATGCTATTCATCTATAAATGTTAAGTTGTTGATATAAAAGCAGGCTTCGGTCTGCTTTTTGTTTTTTATGCGTTATAAAAAAATCAAATAACCAAATTCAAAAAAAACCTTATAAAAACAATACTTAAATTTTCCCTTAAATATTGCAATTTAAAATGAGAGTGTATAAGATTTCAACGTCTAGTTTGTGTTTTAACATATCTAGAGGGTCAATAGGAATAACTCTCCACAGTTTTCAAGTCTCTTCCCCAAGGGACTTTTTTTAAGATAACTATAATAATGACATCTATGGATCAGATAACGATCTAACTCAGAGGAAGAGGTTTTGGGAGAGATCTCTTCCTTTTTTATTGGCAAAAATTTAGTTTTTAAAATCAATTACACGCAGACAAAGAACGAATTGCCATAGATGTTGAGTACAACGGACTCATTTAATACGAGTTCGTGATATAGCACTGTGTTTTTACTTATATCCAGATACTTCGTATTATTAAGTTTTATCGCAAATATTGTTGCAGCACTGTTTTGAATTATCTTGAATGAGGTATAGATAGAAGAGGGCTTTTTATTATTTGCATTAAATAAAAGACAAAAGAAGTATTTGCGCTTATGGAAAGCAGAGTCCTTTCACATTTTTAACTGGAAATGTGGGGGAATATAGTGATTTTGGGATGTAATGTTTGTACTCAATATAAAAGAGCGACATCTTTAAAAAAAATACTGTCTTGAAATATACAAATCAAATGAATCGCGGAATGTTCAGTCTGAAAAGGGTTGCTCAAAATTTACTGGAAATAGTGGCAAGCCAAAAATAAAGCCTACTGATTGAATTTTAAGCCTGAAAATAGATTTAAAGATTGGAAACGAAAAGCTTATCTTGTAAAAAATAAGAGAAAAAATTATAAATATGATCAAAAAATAGATGAAAAATACGATTTTTGCTGGGTTTTGTAGAAAAAACCAACGCCTGTTTCAAATAAGTGAATTTGGGGGTTGCAAAGCTTTAGAAATCCACTAGAATGCACCCCATACCGACGAGATAGACGGAAACGAACGAAGCACGAAGTGCTGAGTTGTTAAGTATATTGAGTCCAGCTTCTATCACTGACG